>CAMWVZ010000028.1 GCA_947177845.1 uncultured Bacteroidales bacterium
CCGAGATCCAGCACACAGGCTCCGGTATGGTTCAGCACCTGAACACGCACCATGGTGGTCTTTTCGGCGGTAAAGGAGATTTCGGCACGGTCTTTGGCCGGATTGGGACGGAGGGTGAGCGTTTCGACCTTTTCCGTTTTTCCGTTGGCGGCGTTCTCGCGGGTATCGAGCATAATCACCACGCTGTCGGCATATTTGCCGTCGTGGCGATAGAACTCCTGCCCCTGCGATACAAAGTTGATGTTGCCGGCACCGGATTTGTTGTTGATACCGTCGCCCGATTTGTCGTAAACGGTAAGTACATAGCAACCTTTCTCCAAGTTCATCGGCGTGCTGTTGATTTTGCCGCTTGTATTCATGTCGCGGTACGGACCTCCGGTATAGAGTACGGTGTCCTTTTCCGTATCGCGGAAATTCCAAGTGATGTCCGAACCATAGCGGTCCTGTACGATGTTGAGGGTAACGTCCGCATTATGGGTAAAGGCGTAGTGGGCGGAGATAGCTGCCGTAGCCGTGGAGGTGGCATCGGCTGTATAGGCTTCGCCGTTCACCGCCTTCACTTTGATTTCCACCGATTCCTCGCCGTTAGGTCTAGCGGCGAACGCATCGGTGAGAACGCGGACCGACTCTCCTGCCTTCAGTACGGGCTCGGTCTTGTAGGTGTATTCGGTGTTTCCCCACGAGGTTTGCAGGGAAAAAGTCACTTCCGAGATATCCTTACCCAATTTATTGGCGAAGGTAAACGAAGCCCGTCCGGCCAAAGCGCACGAATAAGAGGGAACACTTTTAGCATCGCTGATGCTGACTACGGATTCGGGAGCGTTGAGATGCTTGATTTCGGGTTCGCAGGCGCTGAAGATTTCGTATTGGGATTCAGCTACGAACACTACGAAATGTGTGTCGAGCAAATCGAGGGGAATTTCCTTGATTTCTTCGGGAAGAGCCCATTCGTAGATGCGGGTGATGAGGGAATCCTTGCCTATGGCCGTCACGATATCGCCCTCGAACGGGGTGAGTATATCGCGCAACACATGTAGATGGCGGTAGCGGCCGTCTGTGGTAACTTGGGCGGGGTTGACGCTGGAACCGAGTTGCTGGGCGATGATTTCGTCTTGAGTCATGGCTACGTGAATACAATTGGTAGTGCCCGAGGGAACGTCCCTTGTGTAGTAGAGCTGCACGGTGAGTTTGAGCTTGCGGGTGGCCCAATCCAATTCGCCTTTGGCTGCGATGTTCACATATGAATCCATGGCGAAGACTTGTTCCATATAGTTGCCCCATTCCGTTTCACGACTATACTTGACATCCATATTGTAGGACGCGCCGAATTTATGACGGTTGAGGACAGCCGCAGGATATCCCGGAATCTTGAACAAGGCATTCAAAGTGGTTCCTTTGGTGATGTTCATATCAGGATCCGTCTTCTCTATGGGAACGGCGTAATTTCCGGCATGAATATTGATAGCGAAAAGCTGACCGGGATATTTCTTGAGTAATGCGGCTTCGGCCTTGTGCCCGTCGGGACAGTTACCACATCTTACTCCGGTGTATTCCTCTATCACGGCCTTACGTTTTCCGGGCTCTTTGCTCACAAAGACCTCCTGCGTCTGGGCAATGGCCAAAAGCGGGAAAAGTAAAAACAGTAAACTAAAAACCTTTTTCATGGTAATATGATGTTAGTTGTTATATACGTCTTCTTCAGACTTGCGAATATACGAAATTTTACGGCGAATGGAAAGGGGAACAGGTAAATCCGAGCTGACTTTCTCCCCGCACAATTCGCGAATCACCACCGACGCGCACAGACAACCCGCTATGGAGGGCATATACGACACCGTTCCCACCCGCGATTTCTTGTTTTCCTCGTCCTGCACCTCGCACACGGCGCTTTCGCGTACCCTTTCGGGCGAAAAGACGCTTTGAATGCCTGTATATACGCCCAATTTATGCAGGCGTTTGCGCAAGACGTCGGCCAAAGGGCAGTTGTAGGTTTGCGAAATGTCGCAGACGGTAAGTTGCGAAGGGTCGGTCTTGCCGCCGGTACCCATGGCGCTCACCACCCTCAAACCCAAATGCGAACAATGATAAAGCAGATAGATTTTGGGCGAGAGGGTGTCGATGGCATCCACCACATAGTCGAATTTCTCGCTTTGAAGCAAGTCTATCATGGGCTGATCCTTGAGATAGCGGCAGACGACGTCGAGCTTCAGCTCGGGGTTGATGTCGAGCAGGCGTTCCCCGATAACCTCGGCCTTAAAACGCCCCAACGTGGAATGCAGGGCGGGAAGCTGGCGATTGAGATTGGATGCGTGCAGACGGTCGCCGTCCACAATCACCATACGGCCCACACCCGCGCGGGCGATGCATTCGGCGGCATAGGCTCCCACGCCGCCCAAGCCTATCACCAACACCGAGGCACGGCGCAAGGTTTCCACGGCCTCGCTTCCCAACAAAAGGCGGGTGCGCGATTGCGGATCTTCCTCGGTGCAGGCCTGCTTTTTTTCCTCGCTATTCATGAATGCCCGATTTCTCGAAAAGTTTCTTGTCGTCCAATACCTTCACGGCGCGTTCAAAGGCTTCGTCCACCTCGCAGGCCACTTGGTAGTAGTATTCCGAACCATAGAGACGCTGCGCCAGAAGAGCCTTGATCTGCACACGCAGATAGCGGTCGGAAATGCGGGCGTATTGTTCCTGCGCCTCGTCTTCCTCCTGCGCCTTTTCGCTCAGCCACGTTTTCATCCTTTCCTCATCCCACAGCACCCGCGTCATATAATCGGTATAGCTTCCAGAGGCTTTGAGCGTGGTGTCGGCTTTCATTTCCTTGAGCATATTCTGCAGGAACTCATCGGCGCGGCTCTGCCTGAAATTGATGTGCCGCACGCCGTTGTCCTGTGCGAAGGCATAGAAATCGGTCATGAAGGCATCGTCCACCTCAAAGTTTTTCTTGAAACTCTTGAAGTCGGGATAGCGTTGCAAAAGGTCGGCGCGACGGGTGTCGAGGGTCTGCATGACGAATTTATTGAGAATGTTCTTGCTGCGCAGGGCGATATAATAATCTCCGGCCCGTTGGGTGTCGACGGGTACGAAGATGTCGGGCACGATGCCGCCGCCTCCGTACACCGCGCGGCCTCCCGAAGTCTGAAAGCGCAGGGAATCGGGCAGCTTTATGGAGTCGGGGTGAATCATCTCGCCGTGCTGATAGCGGTTCATGATGTCTTTGTAGTAGGCGTCGAGGCCGTCTTTATAGGGCTTCTGTATGCATCGGCCCGAGGGAGTGTAGTAGCGGGCAATGGTGAGCCGCACGTTTGATTTGTCGGGCAAATCGAAGGGCCTTTGCACCAATCCCTTGCCATAGGAGCGCCGACCTACCACGAGCGCACGGTCGAGGTCTTGCAGGGCTCCCGACACGATTTCGCTGGCCGAAGCCGAGCCTTCGTCAATCATCACCACCATACGCCCTTTCGTGAACGTGCCGTTGGCCTTGGAGCGGAATTCCTGACGGGGTTGCGCCTTGCCTTCCATATAAACGATAAGTTTGTCTTTGGGCAGGAATTCGTCGGCCAAATCTACGGCGATATCTAAATATCCGCCTGTATTTCCCCGCAAGTCGAGAATGAGATTCTGCATACCCTGCGCCTTGAGTTCGGTCAAGGCCTGCTTCACCTCCTCGGCGCTGCTGCGGGCGAAACGGTTCAACTGGATATAACCGTCCTTCTTGTTGACCATGAAGTAGGTGCTTACGCTGTTGATGGGAATTTTGTCGCGGATAATCTCGAACACGATTTCGCCTTCGTGTCCGTGGCGAATCACACCCACCTCCACCTTGGTGCCTTTCTTTCCGCGCAGATGCTTGAATACGAAATCGGTGGTGGCGTTCTTTCCCGTGGCGTCGAGGGTGTCTATCCGCACGATACGGTCGCCCGAAAGCACGCCTACCTTTTCGGAAGGCCCTCCGGAAATCACCTCCACAACCACGATACTGTCGGCGTGAATCTGAAACGAAACGCCGATGCCGTCGAAATTACCCACCAAGGGTTCGTTGGCTTTTTCCACCTCCTTGGCGGGAATGAAGGCCGAGTGCGGGTCGAGCTGTTCGAGCATCTCCACGATGCCTTTCTCCACAATGGGCGACATGTCGATGTCTTCCACGTAGGCGTAGCGGATCATCTGCAGGAGCGTACCCATTTTGTTCTCCACCAAATTCGGACTGTTGTGGGGCAGGGGCTCCGCGGCGTTTTTGTGGGTGCGTGCCTTCTCCTGAGCATGGAGGGACGCGGGAACAAGGCTTGCTGTCGTTAAAATCGAGCAAGCGATCAGCGAAATCGGCAATCTGAAAAATCGCATGGTCCGTAATTTTTACAAAAGACAAATGTAGTGGAATTTTGTATCTTTGCGAGTTTGCCATGCAGAAAAGAAAGCCTATCATACTACTTTTAAGCATTCTCCTTGCGGGAACGGCCTCGTGTTTCACGCCTTCGCAGGCGAGGGTGCGGACACGGACAACCGCCCCCGTCCATGCCGTTGCGGACACCGCGGGCGGCAGGACGGAGAAGGTGGCGCCGCAGGTGCGGCACATCAGCCGCGAGGACAGTATTTCCAACCGGTTGGTGGAGGAATTTTTCCTTTCGGGGCAGTTGAGGTTTTTCGACAAGAACTACCGCAAGGAACAAGACAGCGCCGCGGCGGCGAGGGTGCAGGAAAGAGCTTCGCTGGGAGGCGACATTCCCTACTACAACGAGGCGGATTCCGTCTACAAGGCCCGTTTGGAGAGCCTCAGCGAAGGGCTTGTGGTCAAGCTGCCCTACAATCAGAAGGTGCGCAACTACATCGACGTATATGTGAACAAACGTCGCCAGCAGGTGGATGTGATGCTGGCGCTGTCGCAATACTATTTTCCTGTTTTCGAGCAGGCTATGGAACGCAACGGCGTGCCGCAGGAACTCAAATATCTCGCTATTATCGAATCGGCGCTCAATCCGAGGGCGGTATCGCGCGTGGGGGCCTCGGGACCGTGGCAGTTCATGTATCAGACAGGCAAGATGTATGGCCTGCAAATCAGTCAGACCGTAGATGAACGGCTCGACCCGGCCAAGGCGAGCGATGCGGCGGCCCGTTATCTCAAAACCCTCTACGACAATTTCGGCGATTGGATATTGGCTATCGCGGCCTATAACTGCGGTCCGGGCAATGTGAACAAGGCTATCCGCAAGGCGCAGGGGAAAACCGATTTTTGGCAGATCTATCCTTTCCTGCCGCGCGAAACACGGGGTTATGTACCGGCTTTCATCGGTGCCACCTATGTGATGAACTACTATAAGGAATACGGTTTCGAGGAACCTCTCAATATCCCTCTTCTCACCGATACCTTGATGATTGAACAGGATTTGAACCTGAATGTGGTGGCCGAGAAACTGGATATTCCCATTCAGGTGATTCGCGACCTCAATCCCCAATATAAGCGGGATGTGATTCCGGGCAACACCGATTATTACAGTCTGCGGCTTCCCGTCAACTTTGTCGTGAAATTCATGGAAAACGAAACGGATATCTTCGCCGATTCGGCCAATGTGATTCCTTCCACGCCCGTCCGCTTCCCCTATCGGGTGCAGAGAGGGCAGACCCTTTCGGGCATCGCTTCGAAATTCCATGTGAGCGTGGCGCAGATTAAAGAGTGGAATAATTTGAATACCACTACGATATTTCCTAATCAGATTCTCTATATCTATACCGACGACCGCCCGGTCAAGAACGGTTCCTCCTTGCGTTTCCCCGCCGACCAAGCCGCTGTATCCTCTTCGGGAAAGGTGAATATGACCACCACGCGGCCGCGCGACAACACGCCGGTGAGCAAGAGCCCTTCGCAAATCGAAATGGAGAAGCACAAGACGTCCTATCACACGGTGCGAAAGGGCGAAACCCTTTATTCCATTTCCAAGCGCTATCCGGGTTCCACGGTCAACGGCATCATCAAGAGCAACAATCTGAACAAAAAGGGCATCATCTATCCCGGACAGGTTTTGGAGGTAAAACAGTATTAGCGTTGCCATGAAGCCCTTTCGCAGTTTTTTATTCTTAGCGGGAATCGTGGCGGTGCTTCTGCTGGCCGACATTTTCGGCAGGCGGGCAGGCTATGAGGGTTTCTTGAATTTGCGAACCGAAAGGGTGGCGTTGTTTTCGCAGGGCCGTTGGCAGGGACTTTGGCAGGGGCGCGGCAAAGCGTGGGCGCAGGAAGAAGACCGCGAGATATTGAGTCTGCAGGAGGTGTGGGCGCAAGACACGCTGATGAACTTCTACCGTCGGATTTATCGTTTGGATGCTGATATTTTCTTGGACGAAGACTTGCAGGGAATACCCGTCACGCCTTTTGAATTCGATTCTTCGCAGACGGGGCGTATGCTTTTGGACGATTTCTTTGTGAAACTGCTGGTGATGCGTAATCCCGACCATGCCGAAAGTCTGCGGGAATGGTATGCCAAACCCGATTTCTGGACGGAGGCTCTGGCCTCCAACCGCAAGGATTTCGTGCGGATTTTGCACTTTGGTGATTCTCAGATAGAAAACGACCGCATCACCTCCACCTTACGCCGTTTCTTTCAAGACGATTTCGGCGGCAGGGGGCCCGGTCTGCTGCCTCTTTTCGCCTCGTATCACGCCCTGCAACCTACCGTGTCGGGCGCATGGCATACGGTAAAGGCCGAGAAGAATTCGCGTCGGGGCAACTACGGTATTCATGGAGCCAATCTCACTTGTCCGCCCTTGCAAACCCTCGTGCGCTCCAAGAAGAAGGTGTCGGGCACGCTCGAATACAAATTTTCCGACTCTTTCGACGCACCTTTCGCAGACGTTCTGGTGCATGCCGACCTTCCCGCTTCAGCCCTGCGCCTTACGGAAGACGGAAAGCCGGTCCATGCGGTGGATATGCTCGAGACTTTCGGGCAGAAACGCCTCACGTATCCTCTCTCCTTGGGCATCCGCAAACTCGACCTCGAAATGGAGTTGCGCAAGAACCACACCCTCTATGCGATTGCCGCCAACGACACGGTGGGCGTGAGCGTCGACAACATTGCCGTGCGCGGGGGCGCGGGCACGGTGTTCACGCCCAACAACCGCCGTTTCCTCACCGACCAATACATGCTTTTGAATACGGGTTTGATTATTTACCAATTCGGGGTGAACGCGCTCAAGAATTCTTCCGCGCAGAACCACGACTACGGCTATTTCCGTCTATTGCTCCTGCAGGAACTCACCTACATTCGGGCGCAGATGCCCGATGTGCCCGTGATTGTGGTGGGCGTGGCCGACAAACCGCAGGGGGGCTTGCGCGCGGGGCAACTTTCGGATGTGGAGCAAATCCGGCGGATTCAAAAGGAAGTGGCCTTTCAAACGGGCTGCATTTATTGGGATTTGTGTGAAGCGATGGGCGGCAAGAACTCGATGAAACGCTGGGCGGAGGCTTCGCCGGCATTGGTTTCGTCCGACTACGTGCATTTTACCGAGCGCGGTGCCGAGGTGGCGGGAACCCTCTTCTACAAGGCTTTCCTCAACCACTACCGCGATTTTCTTCTGCGCGAGCGTAAGAGTCTGATGCTCCTGCGCGCCAAACAATTACAAGGAGAATAGGCTATGGAAGGAAGCGCTTTTTTCAATTTCTTGGCAGACTTTTTCCTGTATGCCCCCGATGCGGGTTTTTCCTTCACCGGTATTTCGTTTTGGATTTTCCTGACGCTGGCGCTCGGCGGTTACAGCTTGCTCTATAAAAAAACGCGGGCCCGGAACATTTTTCTTTTGTTTTGCAGTTTTTTCTTTTATTATAAAATAGGCGGCGTGCTGGTGGGGGTATTGCTGATGTCGGTGCTGTTTAATTTCGCCTTGGGGCTGCGTATGGAGAAAGCGCGCCACGGGGGCGGGCAAAAGACGCTCGTGTGGGGTGTGTTGGTAAATCTGCTCTTGATAGCCGTGTTCAAATATGCCGACAGTTTCGCCCTGTATTATTGGGGCGAGGGCGGCATGTCGGAAGAGGCGGCAAGCCTGTGGAGGAAGGTTTTTCCGGCGGTGGGGCTTTCGTTCTTTACGTTTCAATCCTTGAGTTATCTGATAGATGTGAAGCGGGGTGTTGCGAAGGCTTCGCACGATTGGGTGGAGTTTGCCCTCTACATGAGCTTCTTTCCGAAACTTGTGGCGGGGCCTTTGGTGCGCACCGGAGAATTCATGCCGCAGCTCAAGAAGACCTATATGCTCGGCAGCGGCGAGTTCTCGCGGGCGGTGGGGCTCATTCTCTTGGGTTTGGTGAAGAAAGTGGTGGTGTCCGACTATCTGGCGTTCAATTTCGTGAATCCCGTGTTCGAAAATCCCCAATTCTTTACGGGTTTTGAAACGTGGATGGCGATGTATGCCTATGCCCTGCGCATCTACTGCGACTTTTCGGGCTATACCGACATCGCGCTCGGTGTGGCGGCCTTGTTCGACATACACCTTCCCGAAAACTTCCGTTCGCCCTACAAAGCCTCTTCGCTCACCGATTTCTGGCATCGTTGGCATATCACGCTCTCCACGTGGTTCCGCGACTATCTCTACATTCCGCTCGGAGGCAACCGGCATGGGCTGGGGCGTATGTGTGCGGCGCTCCTGATTACTATGGTCTTGGCAGGAATATGGCATGGTGCGGGCTGGGGCTTTGTGGTTTGGGGCGTGTTGCACGGAATTCTGCTGACCTTGGAAAAACTTACGGGCTGGGACCGGCAGGTGAACCGCAACCGTTTCACGCAGATAGTCGGGTGGGTGCTCACCTTTCATATCGTGTGCTTCGGCTGGATTTTCTTTCAGTCCTCTTCGTTGGAGCAAAGCTCGATGATTTTGGAGCGCATGTTCAGCCCCACGCCTTGGGCGTCGCTGGGAAGTCTGCTTGTGCACTACCGCTCGATTTGGCTCGTGATGATTGTGGTTTTTGCGGTGATGTTGGGCGTCAAGGAACGGCAGAAACAAAACCTGTCGCGCTTTTTCTACCGTGCCCCTCTTTGGCTCAAGTTCCTCATCTGTCTTGCGGTCATTGCATTGCTGGTCAATATCCGCAACATTGTTCCGCAAGAGTTCATCTATGCCAAGTTTTGATGAATTTTGTAAAACGAATAAGGAGAAAACGATGAAAATAGCGATTATCAACGGACCCAATCTGAACCTGACGGGGCAACGGGAACCCGGTATCTACGGCAAGCAGTCTTTCGAGCAATATATTCCGTATTTGCGCGAGTTGTTTCCCGATATGGATATCTCTTACAGTCAGAGTAATGTGGAAGGGGAACTGATAGACCGCATACAGGCCTGCGGCCGCGAAGGGCGTGCGGTTCTGCTCAATGCGGGCGGCTATACGCATACTTCTGTGGCGCTTCACGACGCCATTGCCGCCGTAAACGTGCCGGTTGTCGAGATTCATATGTCGAATGTGGCCGCGCGCGAAGAATACCGCAGGACAAGTCTGATAGGAAGCGCCTGCAAGGGCACGATTGCGGGATTCGGCATGGATTCCTACCGTCTCGGTGTTCTCGCCCTGAAAGAATTGCTTGCCGAAAGGTAATTTCTACGAAAACTTCTCTGGGTTGAGTTCTCCGAAAGTCTTGTGCTTTTTGAGATTATACTCCAATACGATACTTTTTCCGTAAACGAGCGGACAGGCCTTGGGTGCAATCGCCTCGCGTTTGGCCTTGTGAAGGGGTTTGGCGCGGCGGAAATCGCGACGCGCCTTGAAGACCGCCTTGAAATCTCCCGTCGCCCCTTTCATCAGGAACATCATCGCTGCCAGCATATCCAACCAAAAACGTTTGAAAAACACGCTTTTCA
>CAMWVZ010000029.1 GCA_947177845.1 uncultured Bacteroidales bacterium
TCGCGTCGACAGATGGTCCAGCCACCGACCGCATCGACCATACCTTACCCTCTTCCAAATAATCTTCCTGTTGCGCGTGGGGCGTGATTTTCCTTATCGTATCGATTTCCAGTTCGAAATAGGTGTTGTTCAACAAATCTACATATGAGGACAACACGCCATCGATTTCCACGCTGTCGCCCATTTCGTAACGAACATTTCCCACTTCCACATAATCATTCCAGAACCAACCTATCTTCGACAAAACACACTGTTTCCCATCACATTGCAAACCCATAACCAAGCCCGGCATAACGGGAATTTCCGTCGCCGGATTGGGCATAAGAACCAATCTGCCTGTATACGTGCCTGATCCGCTACCAACCTCCTCCTGTGCATAAATGCTGGAAAAAATCAAAGAAAACAGAAAAAACAAGACTTTATTTTTCATAGTTTTTAGCTTTAAAATTTCTTCTAACTTTCAAATATACAAAATTTCCGCGATATGGAGCGGAGGCAAGGGTTTTGAAAAAACGGGGGTTTGTCGTATTTTTACAAGTTTTTAAAGTTTTGACTATGGAAACATCCTCACAAGCGATAAGGAAAGCCTTTTTGGACTTTTTCGCAGGCAAGGAACATCATATCGTCCCCTCCTCGCCCATGGTGGTGAAGAACGACCCGACCCTCATGTTCACCAACGCCGGCATGAACCAGTTCAAGGATATCTTTCTCGGCAACACGCCCCGCAAATATCCCCGCGTGGCCGACAGTCAGAAATGTCTGCGCGTGTCGGGCAAGCACAACGATTTGGAGGAAGTGGGGCACGACACCTATCACCACACCATGTTCGAAATGCTCGGAAACTGGTCGTTCGGCGACTATTTCAAGAAAGAAAGCATCGCTTGGGCGTGGGAATTCCTCACCCAAGTGGCCGGCCTCGACAAGAACCGCCTCTATGTAACCGTGTTCGGCGGCGACGAGAAAGACGGCACGGGCAAGGATATGGAGGCCTATGACTTTTGGAAGGAACATGTGCCCGAAGACCGCATCCTTTTCGGCAACAAGCACGATAATTTTTGGGAAATGGGCGACACGGGGCCCTGCGGTCCCTGCTCGGAAATCCACGCCGACATCCGCAGCGACGAGGAACGCGCGAAGGTGAACGGCCGCGAGTTGGTGAACAAGGACAATCCGCAGGTGATTGAAATATGGAACCTCGTGTTCATGCAATATAACCGCATGGCCGACGGGCATTTGGAGGAACTGCCTTCCAAGTGCATCGACACGGGCATGGGCTTCGAGCGTCTCTGCATGGTGGTGCAGGGCAAGAAATCGAACTACGACACCGATGTGTTCACGCCGCTCATCGACAGCATCGCCGCCGCTTCGGGCGTGAAATACGGCGACGATCCGCAGAAAGACATCGCCATGCGCGTGATTGCCGACCACAGCCGCGCCATCAGTTTCGCCATTGCCGACGGACAGCTGCCCTCCAACAACAAGGCGGGCTATGTTATCCGCCGCATCTTGCGCCGCGCCCTGCGCTACGGTTACAGTTTCTTAGGCTTCAAGGAACCTTTCCTCTATCATTTGGTGGAGGTTTTGGTGAAGCAGATGGGCGCGCAGTTCCCCGAAATCGAAGCGCAACGCTCCCTTATCGAGAAAGTGATTGCCGAAGAGGAATCCACGTTCCTCAAGACCATAGAGACCGGCACCCGCCTTTTAGGACAGCTCTGCCAAAAGCTTAAGGCCGAGAAGAAAGACACCTTGAACGGCGTGGACGCTTTCACGCTCTACGACACCTACGGTTTTCCCCTCGACCTCACGGAACTGATGTTGCGCGAAGAAGGCTTGAAGGTGGACGAAAAAGGTTTCGAGGCCGAGATGCAGAAGCAGAAAAGCCGCTCGCGCAACGATGCGGCCGTTACCTCCGACGACTGGGTGGTGCTGAACGAAAGCAAGGGCTTTGAATTCGTGGGCTACGACCGCTTGCAGTGCGATACGCGCATCGAACGCTACCGCAAGGTGAACCGCAAGGGCAAGGATTTCTATCAACTTATCTTCTCCCCCACGCCTTTCTACGCCGAATCGGGCGGACAGGTGGGAGACCGGGGATATATAGAAGACGCGCAGACGGGCGAGAAAATCATGATTGTAGACACGGTGAAGGAAAACAACACTACCGTGCATTGGTCGGTGCAGCTGCCTGCGCATCCCGAACACGAATTTCACGCCGTGGTGGACGTGTGCAAACGCGAACAGACCGCCTGCAACCACAGCGCCACGCACCTGATGCACTATGCGTTGCGTAAGGTGTTGGGCACGCATGTGGAACAAAAGGGCTCCATGGTGAACGAAAACGAACTGCGCTTCGACTTCTCGCATTTCCAAAAGATGACCGACGAGGAAATCCGTCAGGTGGAGAAGTTGGTGAATAGTTACATACGCCGAAACGTTGTCCTCGACGAGATGCGCGACATGCCTATCGACGAGGCCAAGAAGTTGGGCGCTATGGCGCTCTTCTCCGAGAAATACGGCGACAAGGTGCGGGTAATCCGCTACGGGAATTCCGTGGAGTTCTGCGGGGGTACCCACGTGGCCGCCACCGGTCGGATCGGCTTTTTTAAAATCATCAGCGAAAGTGCGGTGGCGGCCGGCATCCGCCGCATTGTGGCCGTGAGCGGCGGCGCGGCGGAAGAGGAGGCTTACAGCGCCTTTGACCAACTCGCCGAATTGCGCCGGACATTCAAGGCCGGCAGCGATGTGCTGGGCAGCGTAACCAAGTTGCTCGAAGGCAACACCAAACTCAAGAAAGAGTTGGATAAACTTCACAACGAGCGCATCCAGCAGATCCACAACGAGCTTCTGAACGGAAAGCACGTGATTGAAGGCATCCCCGTGATACTCTGCCTGCGCGATTATATGCCCGAGGTGGCCAAGGGCATCGCCATGTCGTTCCGCAAGGATTTGCCCGACGGCATCGTGCTTATGGCGGGCGTTCACGACAACCGCCCCTACATTCACCTGCTCTTCGGAGAAGAATATGTGAAACAGGGACACCACGCCGGCAACGTGATTAAGGAAATCGCCCCCCTGATAGGAGGAAGCGGCGGCGGCCAGCCTTTCTTCGCCACGGCGAGCGGCACGAAACCCGACGCCCTGCGCGAAGCCGTTTCCCAAATCTTTACCCTTTTGGTATTGGATATACCCCTTTCGTAGCGCCATGACAAAAAGGAAGAAAAAAGACGACATATACTACCTCGACACCGCCTCGCTTTCGGTAAAGAAAGTGCGCGTGAGTATGCGGCAACGACTGTTCCGTCTGTTGCGCTATCTCATCGTATGCGCCTTTTTGGTAGGCATCGCTTTTTTTCTGTTCGCGTATTTCTTCGAATCGCCCCGCGAGAAGCAATTGTCCGAAGACCTCTCGGTGGCCCGCGCCCAATACCGCTATCTGAACAAGCGTGTGGACGAGCTCAATTTAGTGCTGACCGATGTGCAGGACCGCGACCGCGACCTCTACCGCATGATTTTCGAGGCCGAGCCGCCCGCCCGCAAAGCCGTATTGCGCAACAATTACAGCGAATTCAAGGACAATGAAATCGGGGATGTGATTATGGAAACGAGCGAGAGCATCGACCGCATGGCCAACCGGCTTTACGCGCAATCGCTCTCTTTCGACCAACTCTACCTGCTGGCGCAACAAAAGGAAAAACGCATGGCCTGCATTCCCGCCATCTATCCGGTGAACAAGCAGAAAAGCCGCATGAGCTCGGGTTTCGGCCAAAGGTTTCACCCTATCTACAAACGCCTTATCAAACATACGGGCGTGGACATAGCCTGTCCGCAAGGCACGCCCGTCTATGCCACCGGCGACGGAAAGGTTACCGTGGCGGCGCAGAACATGGCGGGCTATTCGGGCTACGGCGTGGTGTGCCGCATCGACCACGGCTTCGGTTACGAATCGCTGTACTCCCACCTCAGCCGTCTGGCCGTGAAGCCGGGACAGAAGGTGAAACGCGGCGATATCGTGGCCTATTCCGGCAACACGGGTATGTCGAGCGGTCCGCACCTGCACTACGAAGTGTTTGTGAACGGCAAGCACGTCAATCCCGTCTATTACTTCTTCATTGATATTTCGCCGGAGGAATTCCTCGAAATCTTCGAGAAGTCGAAAGAAATCAACCAAAGTTTGAGTTAGTGGCCTATGTCCGAGAAGATGTATTATACAATGGGTGAAGTGGCCGGGATGTTTCAAGTGAACACCTCGCTGATTCGCTTTTGGGAAAAGGAGTTTGACATGATCAAACCCTACCGCAACAAAAAGGGAAACCGGCTGTTCACGGCGCAGGACGTGGCCTGCTTCGAACAAATCTATCACTTGGTGAAGGAACGGGGCTTTACGTTGCACGGCGCCAAGGAGCAACTCAAGGCCAAGCCTCTGCAGGAAGACGAAAGCCGGCAGATGATAGCCGAAAACCTCCGTAAAATCCGGAAATTATTATTAGAACTCAGAGAACAATGCTAAATTTCATCACATGGACATGCGACCCCGTGGCTTTCAGCCTTTTCGGACTTGAAATCCGTTGGTATGGCGTGATGTTCGCCCTCGCCTTCATCTGCGGTTGGTTTCTGCTGTCCCAAATGCTCAAGAAAGAAGGCCGCGACCCCGCCTTGGCCGATGTATTGCTGTGGTATGTGGCCATTGCCGTGATTATCGGAGCGCGATTGGGGCATTGTCTTTTCTATGAGCCTAGCTATTATCTGAGCCACCCGATAGAAATTCTCAAGATACGCGACGGCGGTCTTGCCAGCCACGGTGCGGCGGTGAGCATTCCCATCGCCTTGTGGCTGGTGAGCCGGAAATACCGCATCTCGATATGGTATCTGCTCGACCGTGTGGTGATTGTGGTGGCTTTGAGCGGTTTGTTCATCCGCATGGGCAATCTCTTCAATTCGGAAATCTACGGACACGTCACCTCCCTGCCGTGGGGCTTCGTCTTTGCCGACAACGGCGAGGTGCTGCCCAAGCATCCCACCCAAATCTACGAGGCGCTCTCCTACTTCATCCTGTTCTGCATCCTCCTTGCCGTCTATCGGAAGAAGCAGGGCAAACTGCGCAACGGTTCTTTCTTCGGCTGGTTCCTCATCGCCTGCTTCAGTATGCGTTTTCTGATAGAATTCGTCAAGGAAGTGCAGGTGTCTTGGGAAAGCAAATACTGGCTCGACATGGGGCAGATACTCAGTATTCCCTGTATTGTTCTGGGTATCGTGATGGTGATTCTGTCGCATCGCATGGAGTTGGGGAAAATGGATAAGTTGCCCGGAGCGGGAACGCCGAAAAAAACGAACAAGCCGAAAAAACAGGCATGAAAGCAGGAAGAAAAACATTGCTGAAGAGCGCATGGATGATTCTTGCGCTGTGGGGCGGCCTCGTGGGGGGGGCGCAGGCGCAATACCGTCTCTTCGGCGGAAAGAAAGTGGTGCAGTTCTCGGGAGTGGTGGTGAGCGGTGTGGATACCAAACCGCTTCCTTTCACCACGATTTATATAGAAAACCGTCGTCAAGGCGGCATCGCCGATGCCAACGGCTATTTCTCGTTCGTGGCCGTGGGCGGCGACTCGGTACGTTTTTCTTCGGTGGGCTATCAGACCCGCTATTTCATCATTCCCGATACCTCGCGTTTCGATTCGTATTCGGTGGTGATTCCCTTGGAACAAGACACGGTGATGTTGCTCGAAGCGGTGGTCTACCCGTGGCCGAGCAAGGAAAAGTTCCGCGACGCCTTCATCAATCTCGAGCTTCCCGACAACGACGCGGAGATTATCCAAAAGAACTTCAACTTGGCCACCATGCGCGAACAGGCCCGTGCCGGCAAAATGGACGCCAACATGAACTATCGGAACATCATGCAGCAACAGAGCCAACGCTTGTATTATCAGAACCAGCAGGCTCCCAATAACTTGCTCAATCCTTTTGCGTGGGCGCGCTTCATCAAGCAATGGCAGCGCAAGCGCAAGGCCGACAAATTGGAAAAACAGAGCGAGGGCTACAAGGAATACGAAACCGACTACGACTATCTGCCCAACAGCCAAGACCATGAATAAACGTTGCCTGTGGTTCTGTCTTCTCTTCGGAATGTTGCTGTCGCTTCCGCTTTTTCCGCAAGTGTACGGACAAGGCAAGGCTACGCTCGAAGGACGGGTGACCGACGAACACGGCAAGGGGATTGATTTCGTGGCGGTGGGGGTGGTGAATCTCGCAACGCCTATCGGCACCACCACCGATGCCAACGGCCGCTATACGCTGGAAGTTCCCGGCGGCGTGGATTTGAAAGTCTCTTTCAGCCATACGGCCTACGACGACCTCGACCAAGGCATACGGCTCAAGAGCGGCGAGAAGAAGACCCTGAACGTAGCGTTGAAGACTTCGCATATCGAAATGGAGGAAGTGAAGGTGGAGGGAGCGCGCAAGCGCGGCGGAGCCTATGTGAGCGTTACGCCCGTGGCCAGTCAGACCCTGCCCGGCATCATGGGAGGCGTGGAAGGGGTGTTGCTGTCTTTGCCGGGGGTGAACAGCAACAACGAACTCTCCTCGCAATATTCGGTGCGCGGAGGCAATTTCGACGAAAATCTGGTGTATGTGAACGGCATAGAGGTCTACCGTCCTTTCCTTACACGCTCGGGCGAACAGGAGGGCCTGAGTTTCGTCAATCCCGACTTGGTGCAGAACCTCACGTTCTCGGCGGGAGGATTCGATGCCAAATACGGCGACAAAATGGCGTCGGTATTGGATATACGCTACAAGCAACCGCAGAAGTTCGCAGGCTCGGCGGGCATCAACTTCATGGGAGGCCACCTGCATCTGGAGGGGGCTTCGAAAGACGGACGATTCACCTATCTGCTGGGCTTGCGTCAACGCAACTCGCAACTGGTGCTTAAGAAACTCGACAAAACGGGGCAATACAAACCCTCGTTCACCGACTTTCAAGGTCTGTTCTCCTATGCGATCGACAACAAGAACAAACTCGAATTCTTAGGCAACATCACCCACAACCGCTATAAGTTCACGCCCCGGAGCCAACAGACCAAATTCGGCACTTCCGGCGAAACCAAGGCGTTTTGGGTGAATTTCGACGGGTTTGAATTAGACCGCTTCACCACCTATTTCGGGGCTTTCAGCTGGACGCATCAGGCCACCTCGAAACAACAGCACCGCCTGACGGCGAGTTTCTTCAATACCGTGGAGCGCGAAAATTTCGATATAGAGGGCTATTATCGGTTGGGGGAGATTTCAGACGACGGTCAGGGCAATCCCGTGGAGGGTGAAACCTTGGGCAGCGGCCACTATCTCGACCATGCGCGCAACTACCTCAACGGCCTCGTGACGGCCTTGGACTATCAAGGTTCCCGGCAAGGGAACGCGGTGTTCTGGCAATGGGGCGCCAAATATCAATACGAAGACATCATCGACCACCTCGACGAATGGCATCTGGAGGATTCGGCGGACTATAATCTGCCGATGAACGGGAGCGGCGGGCACGAGGGCCCTGTGCCCGCCGCTCCCGCCCTGCAGGAAGTCTATCAAGCCGCGCATCACACTATCTCCCACCGTCTTTCGGCATTTGCGCAGGCTCGTTTCGACTTCAACTCGCAAAATACCTATGTGTTGGATGTAGGCCTGCGGGCCTCATACTGGACTTTGAACCACGAAGTTACCATAAGTCCGCGCATCAACCTCAACATCCGTCCCGCATGGCGGCGCGAGGTGAATTTCCGTCTTGCCGTGGGACACTACGCGCAGCCTCCTTTCTATAAGGAACTGCGGGACATACGCGGCAGGCTGCACACCGATGTCAAGGCGCAGAAAGCCATACACGCCTTGTTCTCGTCCGACATCTATTTCCGCATTTCGGACCGTCCCTTCAAACTCACCGCCGAAGCCTACTACAAATATCTCTACGACCTCAACCCCTACGAAGTGGACAACGTGCGGGTCCGCTATATGGCCAACAACAGTTCCCATGGCTATGCCACGGGCGTGGATCTGCGCTTCGACGGAGAATTCGTGGAGGGCGTGAACTCGTGGATAAGCCTTTCTTTCCTGAACACGCGGGAGAACATTTCCTACTACACGTCCGAAGGCCTCAAGACGGAAACGGGCTGGATACCTCGCCCCACCGACCAACTGTTCTCCCTGAACCTCTACATACAAGACTACTTGGACTTTCTCTTCAAGAAAAAGAATTTCAAAATCTATCTGAACGCGGTCTATGCCACAGGCTTGCCTTCGGGCGACACCAAGCGGCTCGAAGACCCCGCATTGTTCAAGGGCCGTAAGACCCGCCTGCCCGACTACAAGCGGGTGGACGTAGGCTTGGCGTTCCTGCTCAAGGGCGAGGCACGGAAATTCGGTCCGAAAAATCCCTTCACCTATATCAAGGATATTTGGCTCACGCTCGAATTATTCAATATGTTCCAGATGCGCAACACCATTTCCTATACATGGATACCCACCGTCGACGGCCGGCAGTACGCCGTGCCCAATACGCTCACGCCCTTGCAGGTGAACCTGAAGTTAGACGTGACGTTCTAGAAATGTTTAAATTCGCGTCTGCAAGATTTTATACGCCAACAACAAAACTTTATAATTATGGCTTTTAACTTACGCAACCGGAGTTTTCTGAAACTCCTCGACTTCACCCCCGAAGAAATCAAGTACATGCTCAAACTGGCCGCCGACCTCAAGGCCGCCAAATATGCGGGCACCGAACAACCCCGTCTTAAGGGCAAGAACATCGTGCTCCTGTTCGAAAAAGACTCCACCCGCACCCGCTGCTCTTTTGAAACCGCCGCCCACGACCAAGGCGCGCACGTCACCTACCTCGGACCTTCCGGTTCGCAGATGGGCAAGAAGGAATCGATGAAAGACACCGCCCGTGTGCTGGGTCGCATCTACGACGGTATCGAATACCGCGGTTTCGCGCAGACCACCGTGGAAACTTTGGCCGAATACGCCGGCGTTCCCGTTTGGAACGGTCTTACCAACGAATTCCACCCCACTCAGATTTTGGCCGACTTCCTCACCATGCAGGAACACTGCGACAAACCGCTTCATCAGATGAGTTTCGCCTACCTCGGCGATGCCCGCTACAACATGGGCAACTCCTTGATGGTGGGTGCCGCCAAGATGGGTATGGATTTCCGCGCCGTGGCTCCCAAAGCCTACTGGCCCGACAAGAAACTCGTGGCCGAATGCCAGAAAATCGCCAAGGAAACGGGCGCCAAGATTACCTTGACCGAAAGCGTGGCCGACGGCGTGAAGGGCGTTGACTTCCTCTACACCGACGTATGGGTTTCGATGGGCGAACCTATGGAAGCTTGGGGCAAGCGTATCAAAGACCTCAAGGGCTATCAGATCAATATGAACGTAATCAAGGCCACCAAGAACCCCAACGTGAAGTTCCTGCACTGTCTGCCGGCTTTCCACAACCTCGAAACCACGGTGGGCAAGGAAGTTTACGACAAGTTCAAGATGAACGGCTTGGAAGTGACCGAAGACGTTTTCGAATCGAAATACAGCATTGTTTTCGACGAAGCCGAAAACCGTCTGCACACGATCAAGGCCGTTATGGTTGCCACCTTAGGAGACTAATCTTGGATTTTGTGGAAGTATAATGGAAGGCGTGACTGTTTCACAGTTGCGCCTTCTTCTTTTCAATAGAGTTTGCGACTGTAATCCCGCGCTCCGAAAATGGCGCTCCCCACTCGC
>CAMWVZ010000030.1 GCA_947177845.1 uncultured Bacteroidales bacterium
CCGAAGATGTCTTTCGGGGTGAGGACGGTGAGTTCGCCGATGGATTTGAGGTATTGCATATCCACGTCTTTGGGGTTGCCCAAAACCGCCGTGTTGTATTTCTTACCCTTGATGTATTCTTCCTGATAGGCCTTTACATCGTCCAAGGTAATGTCGAGCGACTTATTGTAGTAGTATTCCTTCGGGTCGCCCTCGAAGCCCATTTGACGGGCGTAGAGATAGCGGAAGAAAATGTTTTCGCGCAAGCAACGGTCGGAACGGTAGCCGTCCAGCACGTTCGTCTTGGCAAGTTCGAAAGTCTGTTCCGACATGGGCATATCCTGCGTGATTTCGTCCATGGCTTTCAAGGCTTCCTTCATCTTGTCGGTCTGCGTTCCCACAAACGCGTGGAAAATGAAATTCTTGTCGGGACGGCTCGGGGTGCCCATATACGCATAGGCGGAGTAGGCCAACGCACGCGCTTCGCGGATTTCTTGGAACACGATACCGCTCATGCCTCCGCCGAAATACGAGTTATACATATCGGCGGCCACTTCGATGTCCTTGTCGTAGGGTACGCTCACCATAAGGTTCACCACATTGACCTGCGGAGCCTCGTAGGGAGCGAAGAACACCTTGCCTTCATTTTCGCGATAGGTGAAATTGTAGGCTTCGGGTATGGGAAGGAAGGTTTCGGGCAACGTGTGGTGCGCCACCAGCACCTTGTTCATGGCGCTCAGGCTGCGGGGACCGAAATACATAATCGTATGTTCGTAGTTGCGCAGGTTCTTGAACTTTTCGGTCAGCGCTTCGGGATTCATCTCCAACACCTCTTGCGCCGAAAGCTCGTAGGTGTTCGGGTTCACCGGACCGTAGACGGTGTAGCTTACCAACTGCTTCAAGTTGGCTTGCTGTTGTTTCTTGCTGTCTTCAAGACCCTTGATATAGTCCATGGCGAGGTTCGCGTAGCGTTCGGGATCGGCCTTCACCGACGAAAGGATATGTTCGAACAATTCCACCGAAGCTTCGAAATTCTTGTCGATACCCGTCAGATATACATACACGCGCTCGCTGGAAGCCACGGTGCGGTAGTCGGCGGCCAACTTGTAGAGCTCGTACTGCAATTCTTCGGCCGTGTATTTGTCGGTGCCGAGATAGGGGATGTATTGGAAAGCCAAATCCAGTTCGCGGTCGTTGAACGAACCCATTTCATATACATAGTAGAGGCTGAACAAAGGATCGGCATCGTTCTTCTTGTAGAGCAATTCGAGTTTGTTTTCGAACTTGCTCACGGTGAGGTCTTTGTTGAAGTCTACAAAACGCGGGGTGAGGTCGGCGGGACGGGTGTTGCGCACATCGGTAAGATACGCGCTGGTGGTGTCGCGGTTAATGGAAAGCGGCGTGATTTGCGGTTTCTCGATACGTTCGAGATTGGGCGCACCTTCCAATTTGTAGATGATAGCGTAGTGATTCAGATATTTGTTGGCGAAATCCACCACCTGCTGCTTGGTAACCTTGCTCAGTCTTTCCAGACGCGATACCACGTTGGCCCAGTCGTCGTGCTGGTTGAAGGCTTCCATCATCATCATGGCGCGGTTATTGTTGTTGCGCAGGTTCTGATATTGTTCCACCTCGAAGTTGGCGAGGGTGGCCTTGAGCATCGCTTCGTCGAATTCGCCGTTCTTCAATTTCTCAATCTGTTCGAGCAGAAGATCGCGCACTTCTTCCAGCGTCTGTCCCTGACGGGGCATACCCACCAGTTCCATAACGCCGTAGTCGGCAAGCGACATATAGTAAGCGCCGGCAAACATCACTTTCTGCGCCTGATTGAGGTTGAGGTCGATTAAACCGGTCTTGTCGTTGGTCAATACCGTGGCGACGAGTTCGGCAATCGCCATTTCCTCGTTGCGGGGCGAGGGCAGGGGATAAACCATAGCCAGCATGGCGGGATTGATGCCCACTACCGTGTCGATGATGTTCTCTTCGAGCGGTTTTTCCTCTTCGTAGGTGAATTCGGGCACTTCCTTAGGCTCCATTTTGCCGAAATACTTGTCGATGATGGCAATGGTCTTGTCGGGGTCGAAATCGCCCGCCATAATCACGGCCATATTGTTGGGCACATAGTATTGGTCAAAGAAATTCTTGATATTGGTGATGGAAGGATTCTTGAGCTGTTCGGGCGTGCCGATAACGGTCTGCGTGCCGTAGGGGTGGTGCGGGAAAAGGTCTTCCAGAATTTTGGCGAACACCTGACGCATATCGCTGGCCTTGCCCATGTTGTATTCTTCGTAGACGGTCTCCAATTCGGTGTGGAACAGACGGATGACGGGGTCTTGGAAGCGGTCGGCCTGAATTTTGGCCCAGTTTTCAATCTGATTGGCGGGAATATCCTCCACGTAGGCCGTGATGTCGTTGCTGGTGAAGGCGTTGGTGCCTTTTGCGCCGATAGCGGCCATTAACTTATCGTATTCGTTGGGAATGGCGTATTTGGAAGCCACTTGCGAAACGCTGTCGATTTCGGCGTAGATGCGGGTACGCTCGGCGGGATCGGTGGTCTTGCGATAGGTTTCGAAGAGTTCTTCGATGCGGTCGAGATATACCTTCTCTTCTTCGTAGTTCACCGAACCGAAAGACGAGGTGCCCTTGAACATGAGGTGTTCGAAATAGTGAGCCAGACCGGTGGTTTCGGCGGGGTCGTTCTTTCCGCCTGCGTTCACGGCGATGATGGTTTGGATGCGGGGAGCGTCGGGATTTACCGAGAGGTAGACCTTGAGCCCGTTGTCCAAGGTGTAGATACGGGTCTTCATGGGGTCTCCGGGAACGGTTTCATACTTGTACTTGTTGCACGAGCTGAGCAACAGCAAGGCCGGCAGTGCCAAAAAGCAGAGCAGGCGGAAAACGTTTGTTTTCATATTGTTTAAAGTTTAATTTATTTACTTTGAAAGTGGAGCGGTCTCGTCGTTTGGACGGGACAAACGGCTAATATACAAAAAATCGTCCACAGATTGTGCGTCCTGCACGCGGAAGTTCCCGATTCGGGTGCGGCGCAGGGCCGAGAGATAGGCTCCGCAACCCAGATAGTCGCCGAAATCGCGGGCCAGGGAGCGGATATAGGTGCCTTTGCCGCAGACCACTCTGAAATCCACCTCGGGCAAGGCTATGCGGGTGAGTTCGAACACCTCGATGTGGATGTTCTTGGCCTCCAGTTCCAATTCCTTGTCGGCACGGGCGAACTGATAGGCCCGTTTGCCGTCCACCTTCACGGCCGAGAACACCGGGGGCACCTGTTGTATGTCGCCGGTAAAGTGCCGGGCGGCGGACAGCAACTGTTCCTCCGAAATGCCTTCGTACGCGCCGCCCGGTTCGGGCTCGGTCTCCAAGTCGCAACTCTTGGTACGCGCACCCAGAACCATGGTGCCCGTATATTCTTTTTCCTTGGCTTGAAATTCTTCGATACGTTTGGTGAAACGCCCCGTGCACACAATCAACAGGCCTGTGGCCAAGGGGTCGAGCGTGCCCGCGTGTCCCGTCTTGACCTTGCGCCCCGTCTGATGCCGCGCCCAATTCCGCAAGCGGCTCACCACATTGAACGAAGTCCATGTGAGAGGCTTGTCAACCAAGAACACCTGTCCGGCTTCGAGAGGGTGGAGGGCTTGTTCGGTCACGGTATTACGCCTTGTTCTTCAGTTCGTTCAATTCTTTTTCCACCGCCTTGAGCCTTTCCACGAGCGAATCGAAATTCTTGAAGTGCACCGTGGCGCGGATAAAGGTGGCGGGGTCGATAGGGGGCGAGCCCAAGAGTGTGACGTTTTCCTTGCGGATAGAACCGGGAACGCCCGATTGCGCACCCAATTTCACGCCGTTGGCGATGATGCTGTGGCCGGCGATGCCCACCTGCCCGCCGAACATACAGTTGTCGCCCACCTTGGTGGAGCCGGCGATGCCCACTTGCGAGGCCATTACCGTATTCTTTCCCACCACCACATTGTGGCCTATCTGAATGAGGTTGTCGAGCTTGGTGCCTTCCTTGATGACCGTGGAACCCATAGTGGCCTTGTCCACGCAGGTGTTGGCGCCGATTTCCACATTGTCTTCGAGCACCACGTTGCCGATTTGCGGGATTTTCTCGTAGCTGCCGTTGTTGGGCGCGAAGCCGAAGCCGTCGGCGCCTATCACCGCTCCCGCCTGCAGGATACAGCTCTTGCCGATTTGCGAGAACGAATAAATCTTGACTCCGGGATAGAGGATGCAGTTTTCCTTGAGGCGGGCGTGGCTTCCCACATAGCATTGCGGGTAGATCTTGCAGCCGTCGCCAATCTCGGCGCCTTCGGCAATCACCGCGAATTCACCCACATACACGTCTTTTCCGATTTTGGCGTCGGGAGCGATGTAGGCCAAGGGGGAAACACCCGGCTTGGGCGTGGTGTATTCGTTGTAGAAAGCCAAGAGTTTGGCAAAGGATTCGTAGGAGTTGCCCACGCGGATCAAGGCCGTCTTGACAGGTTGTTCGGGCGTGAAATCGCTGTTCACGATAACCGCCGAGGCCTGTGTTTCGTAGATATAGGGCGTATACTTGGGATTGGCGAGAAACGTGAGTCCTCCGGGGTGGCCTTCCTCGATTTTGCAGAGCGTGTATACCTGCGTGTCGGGTGTGCCGCCCTCGAGTTTTCCACCTACGATTCCGGCGATTTGTTCAAGGGTGAAACTGAGCATGATAAACGAAAGTGTTTGGAATGATGAACCTGTTTAGAAACCGCGGACGGTTTTGTCTACGGGCGTTTCTTTCAGAAAATCGTTCTTGACCGAAAACAACAGGTCGCGGTAAACGGCTTTCTTGCCTTTTCCTTTCTGCACCACGGCGCGGTAGCCTTTCTCGCGGTTGCAGTTTTCGTAATACAATTCCACGATTTTGAACCCGGGAGCCAAGGTGTCGATGATGTGTCTGATTTTGACGGGATAATAGGCTTCGGGAATTTGCGTCTTGTTGCAATAGAAAGAGTTGTTGCGGAAAACAATCTGCTTTTTGTCGCCGTTGAGCTCGTAGGCGCCCAATACGTATACGTCGTTGTCGTCTTCCACTTGCACCCAAGCCACTTTCGCGTCTTTGGAGATTTGCGCGTTAAAATACTTGAGGCAGGCATCGGGAGCCGTTTCCAATTTGACTTCCTGAACGGGTTTCTGCGCGAAACCGAACGAGAACATCGCCGCGAGGGCAGGAACGGCAAAAAAAACTTTTCTATTCATGGTTTGTGTCTTTTTTTCGTGGTTTTGGGAGTGCGAATATACGGTTTTTTCTTCGAGGTTTATTTCTTCAGGGTCTGTGTCTCTTCGAGGCCGTTGTTTCCCTTCGGCTCCAAGTCCTCCCTGATTTTTTTGCCGTTCCTGCGGGTGATTTCTTCACCCACCGCCCGCCGGTATTCCCGGCGGGCGGTCTCCTCGCGGCTCAATCCCTCCTGTGCGTTGAACGTGGAGTCGCTCAGCTTCTCTTCCACCAATTTTTCCTGCTTCTTCAACTGCTTCTTCGAAAGGGCTTCCTGCGGAAATTCCTCGCTCCACCCACCGCCGAAAGCCATATAGAGGTTTATCAAGGCAAGATACTGATTGCATAGACTTTGCGCAAGCTGTTGCTGCACGCTGAAAAGCTTGCGGCGCGAGTCCAGCACGTCCATATAGTCGAGCCCGCCGTTCATGTATTGTTTCTGCGCCAGCCCCACATATTCCTGCGTGGCGTTCTGCAAATCGAGCAGAAGCAGGCTCGATTCGGACGTCTTGACATACGAAACCATGGCGTCGCTCGCTTCCTTGAACACTTCCAAAACCTTATGCTCGTAGGAGGCTCTTTGTTGCAGATAAGATTCGAGGGCGGCCTTGTAGCGGTGATGTTTCTTTCCGAATGCGAAAATCGCGTTCACCAAATACCCGCTCGCGTAGAGATAGGGCGAAACGAACAGATCCTTTATCGGGTCGCCTTCGAACCCGCCCTGCCACGAAAGCGACAGGGACGGAAAACGGTCGGCGAAGCGGAAACCCGCCTGCGCCTTGCTCGCCGCCAGTTCGGCCCGCGCCTGCCTTACGTCGGGTCTGCGCAAAAGCAGCTCGGAGGGCAGGCCGTTGGGCATTTGGTTGAGGAAATTCTGCGAGAAGGTGAGGGTGTCGTCGCGGCTCACCCGCGAAGGCAATTCGCCCGCCAGCAGCGAAATCTGATTTTCCTTGAGGGCGATGAGTTTTTCGTATTGCGGAATCTGCACGGTGGACGCCTTGTATTCCACCACCGCCTGCCGATAGGCCGTTTCCTTGAACAAGCCCGTCTTGTAGCGCAATTCGGCTTTCTCCATGCTTTCGCGCCACGTTTCCATGGTCTTCTTCACCAACTCCAACTGCCGGTCTAAGGCTATGAGTTCGAAATAGGCCGTCGACACTTCGGCAATCAGGTGCATCTGCAAGGTGCGCTGCCCTTCCACGGAGGCCAAAAATTCCTCTTCGGCCTGCTTGGAAGCCCACGTCTCCGCACCGAAAAGATTGTATTGCCAAGAGAATCGGCCCTTGAACTCCGTTACGTTTTCTATATCCCACGGTTCGTTCCGTCCGTGTTTCCTTTCATCATGGTTCCCTAACGTAAGGTCGAGTTCGGGCAGGTGTTCGTCGAGGGCGCTACGCATATTGTAGCGCATCTGACGGATTTTCGACACGGCCACGTGCATATCCCTGTTGTTGGCGAGGGTTTTTTGAATGAGGTCGCGCAGAATGGTGTCGGCATAGACGTTCCACCACCGCATGTCGGCCGAGGCCAGCGAATCGAGCCGGGATTGATAGGGGGATATTTTTTCGGGCAACGAAACCTCGGGCGAAGGACAGTATTTGTCCATCGAACAGGCCGTCGTCAAGACCGCCACGAGCACCGTTGCAGGAAAGATTCTATTCCGCATGGCTTCTGTCTAAAATAACTTCCGAATTTCCGCTCCACGGCTTGAAATCGGGATAGTTCCTGCCCGAAACCCGCACTTTCTCGCCCTCGCGCAGCCGCGTGTCTTCGTCCAGCAAAATCACTTTCTCGCCCGCTTGCAGGCCTTCGTCCACCACAAAGAAACCGGCAGGGTGAAGACTGAGGCTTACGGCACGTCTGCGGCAGATGTTTCCCGCATCGAGCGTCATTACATAGGTCTGCGAATTTTCCGTAAACACCGCCTTTTCCGGTACGAGCAGGGTTTCGCGGTTTTTCTGCAGGGACACCTTTACAAGAGGAGTCTGCCCGGGCACGAGAATTCTATCGGGATTGGGCACTCTCGCCCTCATGCGGTAGGCGTGGGAAACAGGGTCGAAACCCGGGTTCGCGAAGTCGACGCAACCCGCATGGGGATAAATTATATCGAGGGTGGAAATCAGGAAGACCGAACTGTCGCCGTGTGCGGCGGCTTTGGAAAACTCCACCGAAGACATCTTGAAATCCACCCACATGGTGTCGTTTTTAGACAAGGTGGCAAGGAGCGATTTTCCGCTCGGCCCCACCAAGGTGCCTTCCTCCACGTTCTCGATGGAGAGCAGTCCCGGAACGGGAGCCCGCAGGGAGGTCTGCGACAAGGCTATCTCGGCCTGCCGCAGGTCGGCTTCGCTCATCTCCACTTCCGCCTTCGCGCTCTCGGCATTGGCGATGGCGTTGTCCATATCCAGCTGGCTCGTGGCGTTTTGGTCGAACAGGGTCTGCATCCGCTCCAAATCGCGTTGCGCCTTATGTTCCAACGCTTTGTTCTTGTTGAGCTGCGCACGGGCCTTGGCTACCTTGGTTTCGTAAATCTTGGGGTCGATGACAAAGAGCAGTTGATTTTTCTTCACCATGGAGCCGTCGGGACAGAGTATCTCGTCTAAATAGCCTTCCACACGCGCCCGCACTTCCACGAAGTCGTGGCTGCGGATATATCCCGCATACAGACCGTAGAACTCCGTGTCGTGGGGTTGCAGGGTATAGGTGCACACTTTGGGGGCTCTGGAGCAGGATGCCGTCAGGAGCAGGAGTGCCGCGAGCGGCCATACTGTTTTTGCTTTCATAGGGACAGTCTATGGGTTAAACCGCCACATCGCCTTTCAAGACGCCGTGGCATTGGTAGTTTTCTATTGTTATATCGTTATAGTTGAAAGCGAATAAATCCTTTACATTTGGGTTCAGCACGAGGCGGGGAAGCGGATAGGGTTCGCGCGAAAGCTGGGTCCGTACCTGTTCCATATGGTTGTGATAGATATGGGCGTCGCCGAAAGAGTGCACGAACACGCCGGGCTTCAGGTTGCACACTTGCGCTATCATGCTGGTGAGCAACGCATAGGAGGCGATGTTGAAAGGCACGCCCAAAAAGCAGTCGGCGCTGCGCTGATAGAGTTGGCAGGAGAGTTTTCCCCCGCTCACGTAAAACTGAAAGAAAGCGTGACAGGGAGGCAGGGCCATGCGGTCTATGTCGGCGGGGTTCCACGCGCTCACCAACATACGCCGCGAATCGGGATTGTGTCGGATTTGGTGCAACACATCTTTTATCTGGTCGATATGACGGCCGTCGGGACTGAGCCAGTCGCGCCATTGCTTGCCGTAGACGGGGCCGAGGTTGCCGTTTTCGTCCGCCCATTCATCCCAAATGGTCACCTTATTTTGGTGAAGATAGTCGATATTGGTATCGCCTTTGAGCATCCACAGCAGTTCGTAGATAATGGAGCGGAGGTGAAGTTTCTTGGTGGTGACCAAAGGAAAGCCTTCGGCAAGGTCGAAACGGAGTTGATACCCGAAAAGACTGCGGGTGCCCACGCCGGTGCGGTCGTGTTTGTCGGTGCCTGTCTCCAAGATAGTTCGCAACAATTCCAAATAGGCTTTCATAGGAGTTAAAATTCAATTTGCAATCCGTCGTAGGCAAGAAATACGTTGTCAGGCAGTTTCTTGCTTATGGTATCATAGTCTATAAAGTGCCCCATATGTGTGATATAGGCTCTTTCGGGCTTGATGCGCGAAATGAAGTCCAAGGCGTCTCCCAACGAGAAATGCGAGGGGTGGGGTTCCTCGCGCAGGGCGTTCACCACAAGAATTCTCGTGCCTTTCACAATTTCTTCCGATTCGGGCGGAATGAATTTTGCATCGGTGATATAGGTGAAATCGCCTGTGCGATAGGCAACTACCTTGTTGCAGAAAAAGTGGTGCACTTCGAAAGGCGTGAATTCGAGGCCGTTGACGGAGAAAGGTTCTTTGTCCACCTCGATGAGTTGGAATTCGGGGGCGCCGGGGTAGCGGTGTTCGCCGAAAGCGTAGGGCAGGGTCTGCTGCACGCTTTGCAGGGTTTCGCGGTTGCCGTAGAGCGGAATGATATGATTCTGAAAGTAGTTGATGGAACGTGTCTCATCGAGGCCGCCTGTGTGGTCGCGGTGTTCGTGGGTAAGGAGAATGGCGTCGAAATCGGTGATGTTGGCGCGCAACATCTGATAGCGGAAATCGGGGCCTGCGTCGAAGAGGATGTTGGCCTGCGGGGTATGCAGGAAGGCTGAGGTGCGGAGGCGTTTGTTGCGGGGGTCCTTGGAGGTGCATACGGGGCACTTGCACCCTACAATGGGTACGCCCTGCGAGGTTCCTGTGCCTAAAAAGGTGAGTCGGTTCATGCCTACAAAATTACGATTTTGTGTCTTAATCGAATAATTTGTTATATTTGCGGTCGGTTTAGGGGATTGGATGTGGGGAGTGCGGGAATGAGGGGCGCGGTGAGCGCCTTTTTTGTTGC
>CAMWVZ010000031.1 GCA_947177845.1 uncultured Bacteroidales bacterium
GCCGAGCGGACGTCTTTCTCCACATTGTCGAGCAAGCCTTGCAACTGCTCCAAGGTCTTGCGTTTTTCTTCGAGCGACACCACGAGCCAATAGGAATTTTCCACTTCTTCGAGCATGGTTCTCTCGCTGATTTTCTCCTGCAGAACCGAGGCCTGCACGCCTAACTGCGCCAAGCGGTTTCCGTTGACGATTCTTCCTCCTGCGAAAAGGGGTTGTATGGCGGTGGCGGAGGCCGTCCAGCCGTGTTCGAGGGTGCGGTAGGAGGTGTTGATTCCGTATTGCGCCCCCACTTGTTCTATCAAGCGGTTGAGATTGCGGGCGGTGGGGCTGTGTCCCAAGATGTCGAGCATTCCGATTTCGAGCATGGGCTCCAAGGCTCCGAAACCGAAGGCCTGCACCGACACTTTCGGAAAATAGGAGGCCAAGGCTTCCTGCTTTTTGGCCCGTGCCGCCAATACGTCGAGACGGGCGTTTTTCAGCACTGCGCTATGGGTGCGTGCCAATTCGAAACAGGAGTCCAAGGGGAGGGAAACGGGCTCCGTCTGCGCTTTTGTGAAGCCGCATATACATAGGGCCACCACCGCCGAAAGGAGAAGCGTCTTAGATTTCATCGGCAATTCCCTCCTTTCTTTTCACATTTTTAAAGACCAGCCAATACGAAACCGGCATCACCGTCACAATCAAGATAATGGTGAGGATAGTGCCGAAGCAGATTACCACGCCCATAGGCCGCCACAAGGGGTCGGGATTGAGCACCATAGGCAAAACGCCCAAGGCGGTGGTGCAGGAAGTGAGGAAGATAGGGCGCATACGTCTTTGGCCCGCCATAAAAGCCGCCTCCTTGACAGGCGTGCCCTCCAAGCGCAGTTCTTCGGCATAGTCGAACATGATGATGCCGTTGCGGACGATGATGCCCACCAGACTTATCAGGCCCAACACCGCCGTCAGGCCGAAGTCGAGATGAAAAATCACAAGGCCCACGAAAGCGCCGAAGAAACAGAGCGTGCAGAGTGCCAGCGTGAGCAGCGACAGGGATATTTTCTTGAACTTGAACAGCATGAAGAAGAACAATACCATTACCGCAAGGAAGAACGCCAGGGCGATTTCGGGAATCACCTCCTTGTTGACGTTGGCCAAGCCGCCGTTTGTGATTTTTATGTGCGGGGGCAGGGTGGGGCGTATTTCGGTGTCGATGTAGTGCTGTATCTTCTTCATGGCCGCAGGCTGGCTCTTGCCGTATTTGAGGTCGGCCATGACGCTCACCGTTTCCACGCCCGCCTTGCGCGGATAGTTCTCGAGTTCCCATGCGGGTTGCAGGCGGGCCACCTGTCGCAAAGGCACCGACACTTCGGGGAAAAGGGTGGAAATCATCTGATTTTCCAACCGGTCGTAGTCTATGCCGTCTTTCTGCGTCAGTTCGCTGTAGAGGTTCACCGGCACCGACTTTCCGTCTTCCCAAATCGAAGTGATCGTCTGTCCGCTCAGACTTGCGGCCATGGACAGCGAGAGCATGGTTTTATTGACACCCAGCCGCGAAGATTCCTCGGGGTCGAGAATCACCTCGATAGCCGAGACGTAGCCGTCGCAATCGCTGTGCACCCACTGCAATTCGTCTTGCATGGTCTGCATGAAGTTGCGGATGCTGTCGGCGTAGGGTTTGAGTTCGTCTTGGGAAGCCCCTGTCAGTTCCACGCAGACGGGGGCGATAACATATTGATAATTCATCTGCTTGAAGCGGATGACGGTTCCCGGGAAAGCGTCGCCGTAGGTGTCGGCCAATTGGGTGAGCACGGCTTCGGTATCTTCGTGCGAACGGGTGCTTACGATGAGTTGGGCGATATTGGGCCCCGGCATGATAGGAGCGTAGATAGCGTTGAAACGGGGCGCTCCCGTGCCGATGAAAGAGGTGACGGACCTCACCCGTCTGTCGGCCAGCAGAATTTTTTGCAGCGAATCGTTGACGGCTTCGGTTTGCCGCAGGCCGGCGTTGTTTTCCAGACAGACTTCGATGGCGAAGAAGTCGCGGGCGGCCATAGGCATCATCTGAATGTTCAGTTGCAGAAACAGCAGAACCCCAATCGCCACAAAGCCCAAGCCTCCGAAAATGGTGGTGCGCGGATGACGGAAGCACCATGCTTCCAATTTGTCGTAACTTCCCTGCAAGGCATTGAAAAGGCGGTCTTGCATACGGGAGATGACGGTTTCTTTGGAGGAGCGGGCTTCGGTGATGTATTTCACTTCCAACGAAGGAACCACCAGCATGGCGTAGACCAGAGAAATGGTCAGGGCAATGGAGATGACCCAAGGGAATGCGCCTACGAATTCGCCGAGATTTCCTTTTATGGCGGCGCAGGCGGGAAAGAACATCAGGCAGATGGCGGCCGTGGCCGTGAGCATGGAAACGAACAGTTCCCGCGAGGATTGGCTTGCGGCTTCCGTCCGGCTCATGCCTTTGCCCAATTTGTCCATATAGCCGTCCATGGTGATGATGGAGTCGTCCACAATCATGCCCAGCACCACAATCAGGGCCGCCAAGCTCACGGTATTGAGGTCGATGCCCGTCATGAACATCACGGCAATCGCCACGGCCGTGCATACCGGCACGCCCGAACTTGCAATCATGGCCGAGCGCATGGGAAAGAGCATCAGCATCACGAACACCACCACCGCCATGGAAATCAGCAAATCGCGCAGGAACGAGAACACCGAGCGCGACACCACCTTCGATTGGTCGGTGATGCGGCTCATGTGCACGTTTTCGGGCAAATCGGCGGCAAAGTCGTTCAGCACGGCGTTGACTTTCCTCCCGAAAGCCACGATGTCGTTTCCGGGACGCATCTCGATAGACAGCACCAAGGCCGACTGCCCGTTGTATTTTACCATAGAGGTGATTTCCTTGTAGCGGCGCTCCACCGTGGCCACGTCCGAAAGACGCACCACGTTTCCGTTAGGGTCGGTATAGACGATATGATTGGCGATTTCCTCTTCGTTGGTGAGTTTGCTTTGGAAGTGAATGGGGGAGTTGGTGTAGTCGGTCTTGAAATTCCCGCTCAGGATTTTGAGGCCTGCGGTCTGATAGTTAAGCAATAAGGAAGAAGGGCTGATGCCGTAGGAGGAGAGTTTGTCGCGGTCGACAACCACGGCTATCTCTTCGCTCTGTTCGCCGAGGATACTTACATTCGATACGTTCTTGATGCTTTTGAGCCGCTTGCTGAGGTCCTCGGCGTATTCCGCCATTTCTCGGTAGCTCTTGTCGGAGGATTCCAGCCCCACAAGTATGGCGGAAACCGCGCTGAAATCGTCGAGTACGGCCACCGCCAAAACGCCCGGCGGCAACAGCACGCGCGAGTCGTCCAGTTTGAGCTTGATTTTGGACCACACTTCGTTTTTCCGCTTGTTGTGCACGATGAGGTCCACATAGATATAGCAGATGCCGTCTTTGGAATAGGAATAGGTGGTTTCGCGGTTCACCTCGGAAAAGGAGAAAAGAATATCCTCCAAAGGTTTGGTGAGCTGTTGTTCCACATCCTTGGCACCGGCGCCGGGATACACGCCCACCACCAACCCTTGCTTGATGTCGAAAGCGGGAAATTCGTCCTTGTTCATAAAGGACAAACCCACTAACCCCACCACAATCAGCAAGGCGAAAATCAGATAGATAATCTGCTTTTGCGCAATGATGCCGCGTATGATGTCCTTCTTCCTTTCCATTATTCCACCGTCTTGACTTCCATTCCCGTGCTGATTTTGCGGCTACCTTCCACCACCACGCTGTCGCCGTCTTGCAGGCCCGAAACCACAATCACCCCTTTGCCGTGAAAACCTCCGGTTTCCACATAGCATTTGGAGGCGTGTTGATTTTCCACCACCCACACATATTTTCCCTCTGTGTCCATTTGCACCACCGACGAAGGAACCACAATGCCTGCACGCAGTTCGGAATACAGATACACTTTGCAGACCATGCCCGGAAGCAAACCCTCGATGTTTCTCATAGGCTTGAGCGTACAGGTATAGCTGTGCGATAGGGCGGACGCCACCATGCCCTTATTCTTGACACGCCCCGCACAGAGCGAATCCTCCATGGCGGGAATCACGAAAAACGCGGTGTCGCCGGGGTGTATCCTGCCGATTTCCTTTTCGGGCACGGGAAAGCGGATTTCCACCTCCGATATATCCAGCACCCGCATCACGGGGTCGGCTACCGAAAGTTCCACGCCTTCATCGCCATACACCTCGCCTATAATGCCTGCATAGGGAGCCTTGATTGTGCAGTCGTCCAAGGCTTGCCTGGCGGCCTCGAAAGCCGCCTTGCTCTTCTTATACTGCGCTTCCACCTCCACTTTCTTGATTTCGGGCACGCTTCCCGTGCCATGCACCTGCATCATGCGCTTATAGCCGTCTTCGGCCTGTTCGAAGGTGGTGCGCGCCATTTCGTAGGAACTTTTTACCGATGCGGTCTGCACTTGCGCCAGCACCTGTCCTTTCTCCACATAATCGCCCTGTTTCACAAACACCTGCGTCAACGTGCCGGGATAGCGGCACGAAAGGACCACCGATTTGAGCGGAGAAACCGTCCCCACATAGCCGGCGCGGCGGATGCCTTGTTGCAGTTTCACCCTTTCCACCCGCACCGTCACGGCTTCTTGGGAGGCGCTTTCCTTTTTATGCAAGGAGCAGGAGGTGGCCGAAAGACCGAGGGCTCCCGTCAACACCCACCTTAAAATCCGATTTGCTTTCATGCTGCCTCCTCCCTAATTTTCGTTGCGCTCGGCCACGCATTCCACGCGGCTTTCCAGAATTTCGTATTTGCCGCTCACCGCATTCAGCGTGCCGGAATAATCCAACTTAAAGAGCAATACGTTGTCGTAGCGTTCGCCCTTGCCCGTTACCGTAACTTGGGTGCGTTGCGTGATATTGTTGAGAATCTGCAAGGTGATATAGCGTTCCTTGGGCAGCAGGGTGATGTGGCTTTCCGTGGCCTCCGCTTCGAAAGCCGTGGCATCGCCGCCCATTACGTCCATGGTCACCAACATGGTCTTGGCGCCTTTATCGCGCACCACCACATTCATCTGTCCCCATTCGTCGATAAGGGGCAGGGTGAGGGTATCGCCTACCGAAACGGGAAGTGTGTCGGAAATCACCTCCACCACGCGCAGCATCAGGTTTCCGCTGGTTTTGAAACTGTAAGAGCCTTTGTAGCGGCCTATGTCCTTGGAACACGAACTCAACAGGAGCAGGGAGGCAAAACAGCCCGCAACGATACTTGCAACTTTTGATTTCATTTTTCGGGTGTAAACTTTAGTGTAAATTTTAAGGGTATGCTTTCCCCGTTACAATGATACGAAAAAATAAAATTTCACTACCTTCGTATCTTTAAAAATTGGGATTTTATGAACGCGATTACCCCTACTTCCTACAAATTGCAGACCGTGGCCACAGGCCGCATTTTCGACGACAACGGCTGGGTGCTCGACGACCCGCAGTGCGACCAACCTTCCTTGGTGCGTGCCGTTTACGAAAAGAAACAACTCGAACCCCTCGGTCTTGAATACGGCATTTACCGTTTTGCCGACTGGCTGCCCGTGCGCAGGATGTTGCAGGGTTCCTGCGCTCCCGTTACGTACAAGAGCGAGAAGTTGGCCAAGGAATTGGGGCTCAACAACCTTTATATCACTTTCAGCGGCTGGTATCCCGAAATCGGAGCCAAGATGAGCACCTGCTCGTTTAAGGAAACCGAAGCCTATTCGGTGTGCGGACGTCTCGATCCTGCCTGCGGCAAGGTGCTGGTGGTGGCTTCGGCGGGCAACACGGCCCGGGCTTTCGCCAAGGTTTGTTCCGAAAATCATATTCCCTTGTTGTTGAGCGTTCCCGCCGACAATCTCGATGCGCTTTGGTTCGAAAAACCGCTCAACGATTGCGTCAAATTGATTGCTTCCGAGCATGGGGGCGACTATTTCGATGCCATCAATTTGAGTAATATTGTGTTGAAGTCGTCGCGCTTCCTTGCGGAGGGCGGTGCCAAGAACATAGCCCGCCGCGACGGTATGTCCACGACCATGCTTTCGGCCACCACGCATATTGGCCGCATACCCGATTTCTATTTTCAGGCCGTGGGGAGCGGTACGGGTGCCATCGCCGCATGGGAAGCCAACCTCCGTCTGCTCGAAGACGGCCGTTTCGGCACGAACAAAACGCGTCTCATGGTGTCGCAGAACACGCCTTTCCTCCCCATGTACGATGCGTGGAAAGCCGATTCGCGCGCCCTCTTGCCCTACGACGACAATCAGGCCCGCGCCGATGCCGAGGCTATCGACGCCAAGGTGCTTTCCAACCGCAAGCCGCCTTTCAGTCTGGCGGGCGGTCTCTACGATGCGCTCAAAGACACGCATGGCGATGTCCTGAAGGTGGATAACCGACAGGCGAAAGCAGCGCAGGAACTTTTTGAACGTACCGAAGGGATTGATATTCACCCGGCACCTGCGGTGGCGCTCCATTCGCTTATCGAAAGTGTGCAGAACGGCACGGTGAAGCCCGACGACTGCGTGATGCTCAACATTACCGGGGGCGGCGAGAAGCGGATGAAGTCGGATAAACAGGTTTGGAACCTGCAACCCTCCAAAATCTATCCTCTCGCGCCCGACCCCGACCGTGTGGTGAAGGAAGCCGAAGACCTTTTCGCTACGATTTAATTATGGGAAAGCGTTTTATTCTTCAATTTATCGCTGCTGTCCTCTGTCTGTCCGCCTGCGTTTCGTGTTCGACGCGCAAGACCGGCACACAGACGGAAAGCACGGTCCGTATCGTGTCGCTGGCTCCTTCCGTTACGCATACCCTGCAACAAATGGGTATGGACGCTGCGGTGGTGGGACGCACTTCGTATTGCCCCGCGCCTCTGCCGGGCAACACCTCGGAGGTTATCGGCAACGTGTTGGAAGTGAATATCGAAGAGATTTTGCTCTTGCAACCCGATATCGTGTTCTGTATGGCTTTCACCAAAGAGGAAACGATGCGGAAGCTGGCTTCTCTGGGGGTGAAGGTGAAGGATTTTTCCACGCCGGAGAGTTTTGATGAAATTTGTGCGCAGACCTTGGAGATAGGAAGTTTGGTGGGAGAGGAGGAACGTGCGAAGGCGTGGGTGGAGGAGGAACGTTCCAAGGTGGCGGAAGTATGCCGTATGGTGTCGGGAAAACAGGTGTCGCGGACGGACTCGGCGGCCTTGCCCTCCAAGACTTTCTTTCAAATCGGCAACAATCCCGTTTTTCCCGTTATCGAGCATACTTATATGAATGAATACATGCGTATGCTGGGGCTCGAAAACGTGGTGAAGGATTACAAGGGGGGTGGTCTGAGCCGGGAAACGGTGTTGGCCCTGCAACCCGAAATCATGTTCGTCAGCCGTATGTCGGGCGAGGGCGAAAAGGTGCTGGAAGAATGGAAGAAATATCCTTCCGTGCCCGCTGTGGCCGCAGGACGTCTGCTTTTGGTCGACGACACCAAGGCCTGTTGCCCCACACCGCTCTTTTTCCGTGAAACCCTGCAGACGCTTGCCGATTATTTGGACTCCTTGCAATGAAAAGTTTTCGATTCCGGATATGGGGGTGGACGATAGGCGCCTTCCTGTTTATGGCGGTCTGCGCGTTTTGCTCGCTCGCCGTGGGAAGCGTGGCGCTTGCGCCGCATACATGGTTCGGCCTCGAACCGGGAAGTCTCGAATATGCCGTTTTCTTTCAAATCCGTATTCCCCGTATGCTCTCAGCCATAGCCGTGGGCGGTATGCTCTCGCTTTCGGGCTGCGTGTTGCAGGGCATCTTTAAGAATCCTTTGGTGGAACCTTATACCTTGGGTCTGTCGGGTGGGGCGGGTTTAGGGGTGGCCGTCGTGTTTGTGTGCGGCCTGTCGGGAACGACGGCTCTGCCGGGCATCATGGCTTTCCCCGCCGCGGGTGCCGCCGCGCTTATCGGCTCTCTGGCGGTGAGCGGCGTGCTGTTGCTCTACTATCACTTCCGCCCCCATATCAATAATCTGCTCTTGGCGGGCATCATGTTGGGCATTCTCTGTTCGTCCTGCACCACCTTGCTCATGAGCCTTTCTTCGCCCGAAAACATCACCCGCATTGTGTATTGGACCATGGGTTCGCTCGAGAACAATCCGGGAGGACACGCCTTCTTTCTCTGTATCTTCGCCTTGCTTTGTCTAGTGCTTTGCAGCCTGCTCTCGCAACGCATCAATATTCTCGGTACAGGGGTCGAATCGGCGCGTCATTTGGGGGTCAACACGCGCGTGCTGATTTCCCTGCTCATGTTTCTTTGTTCGGTGATGACGGCCTTGAGTGTGGCAAGCGCGGGTATCATAGGCTTCGTGGGCTTGGTGGTGCCGCATATCCTGCGCAATCTTTCGGGGCACGACTACCGCATTTTGGTGCCCTCTTCGTTTCTGTGTGGAGCGGGTTTCCTGTTGCTGTGCGATATTTTGGCGCGAACCCTCGTCCGGCCTTCTCAACTGCCCATAGGTGTGGTTACCGGCATCGTGGGAGGCGGTATGTTCATCTACCTTCTTCTCAAACCTAAAAAACATCCGTATGCTTAGTTTCCGCCATATCCAAGCCGGCTATCGACGGGGCTTCTCGCTTCAGGACGTGAGTTTTGATATGGAGCGGGGGAGCATTACGGGTATCATAGGCGCCAACGGCTCGGGAAAAACCACTTTTTTGCGGGCCCTCTGTCACGATATTCCTTTTTCGGGAACGATGACGATAGAGGGGGAGGACTTTTCGCAGGCGGGCTTGCGCCGTCGTTCGCGCTTGTTGGCTTTGGTGCCGCAGCAGGTGGAGAAGATAGCCTTGTCTGTTTTCGATTATGTGTTGTTGGGACGCACTCCCTACCGCAAATGGTATCAATCCGATTACACCGCTTTCGACAACCAGGTGGCTTGGGTGGCGATAGAATATGTGGGTTTTGGCTATATATTTTCGCACTATACGCTGTTGCAGCTTAAAATGGAACTTTTGCGTGGCGGCGAGCGTCAGCTCGCCGCCCTTGCCAAAGCGCTTTGCCAGCAGACGCCCGTGTTGCTTTTAGACGAGCCCACGGCCAATCTCGATTTGGCGCATCAGGTTCAAGTGCTCGGGAAAATTGCCGAAATCAGCAAGAAGAGAGAGGTTTATACGCTCTTGGTAATTCACGATGTAAACCTTGCCGCCGTCTATTGCGACCGTTTGGTTTGTTTCTCTCAGGGTAGGGTGATTGGCGAAGGGAAAACGGAGGAAGTGTTGGTTCAAGAAAAAATGGAGGCGGTCTATCGCACTCCCTTGTGCATAGGCCGCCACCCACAAAGCGGAACACCGCTTATTCTACCGAGAAGGTAGTTTATAAATTGTCGGACGAGTCGTCGGCAAGGCTGTCGGCCAAGTCGTTCACATCGGTGCTCTTCCCTTCTTCCATGCCTTCGCCTCCCATTTCATCGTTGTCCGAGTCGGCAAAATCGTAGTCTACATCTATCAGATCCACGTTCACATCCACCTTTATTAAATAGTCGGCGTCTTCGCCGTAGAGGCTCACCGCATAGAAACATTCTCCGTTGGGTTTGGGATAGCGGTTCACGAAATCGGCATAACCGTCGGGATAGCGGGCGTCGAACAAGGCCTTGATTTCGGGCGTCATCTTGTCGAAGCTGATGATGCGGCACAA
>CAMWVZ010000032.1 GCA_947177845.1 uncultured Bacteroidales bacterium
ACCACCGAACCCGCTTTGGCTGCGGCTTTCGCCGGCGTGCGGGCTTCCAAAGTGCCGTTCGCCACGGCCTCCTGATAGGCACGAATCTGTTTTTCGTAGTGCGAAAGCCACCACTTCAGATTGGCGGGCATATTCTTGGAGCGGAAAGTTCCTTGGAACGAATATCCCAACACAGCCTGCAAATCGTCATCGCCGCTCATCACCAAAAAACCTTTGTCCTCGCCCACGTTGAACACATAGCAAGGCATGGTTTGCGAAGCGTCTTTCGGCATGGCGGGATATACCAAGGTGAAATCGGTCGCGCCGAGCGATTTGGCGGCAGGAACCGAAGCCGCATAGAAAGCCTGCGCCGCTTCCCGCGCACGGTCGGCACCTATAGGCGCGGCAAAAACCGTCTGCCCGAGAAGAAGCAGAGCGGAGAGAAAAGCAAGAGTCTTACGTATCATAATCATATTTTTAGTACGGGACCATATAGGTTTCCCGCTATAAATATACGAAAAAGGTTACAAAAAAAGGCTGTCCGAAAATCCGCACAGCCTTTATTCTCTTTCAATATGCATCATCCACACTTGGAATAGCCACAGGTGAGGCAAACCAAACACCCTTCCTTATAAACCAAGGAGTGTTCCTTGCAACTCGGGCATTGGGCCTTTTCGGCTATCGTGCCGTCGGGGATGTATTTCTTGAGGGCGCGCACCACTCCGTTTTTCCACGTGTTGATTTGGTCGGAACCCACCTTGAGGCCGCTGATCAAATCTACAATCATGGGCAGGGACGAACCTTGACGCAAGATGCTCGAAATCAAAATGGCGTAGTCCCAATACATGGCGTCGAAAGTACGCGAAAGACCTTCCCAATGCACCTTGTAGCCGTCCTTGTCCTTGAATTCGAAGTCGTAGCGGGTGGTGTCGGTCTCTTCATCCTTCACACGTACCACCCAACCTTTGGTAACCGAAGCGGGAAGCGGGAAATCTTCGGCCGTACCCGTGAAAATCTCGTAGGGACGACCTTCGTAAAGACCCACCACGGCAATCCATTTGGTGTAGTCGTTCTGGAAACGAACCACATCGGCTTCCAGACTTTTGGGGCGCGTGGGCAGTTTGGCCGGAGCGGCCTCTTCCTTTTTCTTCTTGTCGTCGGCAATCAACACACCCGAACGCGAACCGTCGCGATAAATCGTCATGCCCTTGCAGCCGCATTGCCATGCCGTGGTATAGATTTGGCTCACCAATTCTTCTTTGGTGTTGGCCGGCACGTTCACCGTAACGCTGATAGAGTGGTCCACCCATTTCTGCACGGCACCCTGCAACTGCACCTTGCTCAGCCAGTCTATATCGTTGGAAGTGCTTTGCCAATAGGGAGATTTCTCCACCAATTCGTGCAGTTCCTTTTCGGGCATCGCTTTCACCTTCTCCAAATCGTAGCCCTTCACGTTGAGCCATTCCACGAATTTGGGGTGAAGCACGGTATGTTCCTCGAACGAATCCCCCACATCGTCCACATAGTCTACGTGCACGTTCTTGTCGTTGGGGTTCACCTTCACGCGGCGTTTGTAGGCCACCATGAAAGCGGGTTCGATGCCCGAGGTGGTCTGCGTGCAGATGCTGACGCTGCCGGTGGGCGCTATGGTGAGCAGGGCGATGTTGCGGCGGCCATATTTCACCATATCCTGATAGAGTTCGTTATCGGCTTCGCGCAGACGGTTGATGAAGGGATTGCGCGATTCGCGTTTGGCGTCGAAAATAGGGAATGCGCCGCGTTCCTTCGCCATTTCCACCGACGAACGATAGGCGGCCAAGGCCAAGTTCTTATGTACCTCCACCGAAAAATCAATCGCTTCCTTGCTGCCGTAACGCAGGCCGAGAGCGGCCATCATGTCGCCTTCGGCGGTAATGCCCAAACCCGTGCGGCGGCCTTGCGAGCTGCGGTCCTTAATCTTGTGCCAAAGCTCGGTTTCGGTGCGCTTCACGTCTTCGGTTTCGGGGTCGGCGTTTATCTTGTCCAAGATGCGGTCCACATGGTCGAGTTCCATATCGATGATGTCGTCCATGAAACGCTGGGCGATACCCACGTGCTTACGGAAGAGCTCCATATTGAAGTGCGCCTTGTCCGTGAACGGATTTTCCACGTAGCTGTAGAGGTTCATGGCCAAAAGACGGCAGCTGTCGTAGGGGCAGAGGGGAATTTCGCCGCAAGGGTTGGTCGAAACCGTGCGGAAACCGAGTTCGGCATAGCAGTCGGGCACCGATTCGCGCAGAATGGTATCCCAGAAAAGCACGCCCGGTTCGGCGCTTTTCCAAGCGTTGTGAATGATTTTGTTCCACAGTTTGCGGGCATCCACTTCCTTGGTGTAGACAGGTTTGTCGGAATCGATGGGATATTGCTGGATGAAAGGCTTGCCGCTTTCCACGCACTGCATGAATTCGTCGGTAATCTTCACCGAAACGTTGGCGCCCGTTACCTTGCCTTCTTCCATTTTGGCATCGATGAAACGTTCGGAATCGGGATGCTTGATACTGATGCTGAGCATCAACGCGCCGCGGCGGCCATCCTGGGCCACTTCGCGGGTGGAGTTGGAATAGCGTTCCATGAAAGGCACGATGCCCGTGCTGGTGAGCGCACTGTTCTTTACGGGACTTCCCGTGGGGCGGATGTGCGAGAGGTCGTGGCCCACGCCGCCGCGGCGCTTCATCAACTGCACCTGTTCTTCATCAATTTTCATGATGCCGCCGTAGGAGTCGGAATTTCCCTTGTTGCCCACCACAAAGCAGTTGGAGAGCGAGGAAATCTGAAACTTGTTGCCGATGCCGGCCATGGGGCTTCCCTGCGGAATGATATAGCGGAAATTCCGCATCAGTTCGAACGCTTCTTCTTCCGACACGGGATTGGGATACGCGCTTTCTTTCTTGAACAGTTCGCGGGCAATGCGGCGGTGCATGTCGTCGGGCGTGAGCTCGTAGATGTTGCCCTCGCTGTCTTTGAGGGCGTATTTGTTCATCCAGACGGTAGCCGCGAGCGTGTCGCCGTTGAAGTAGCGGGTGGAGGCCTCTAAAATCTCTTTTGGGTCGTACTTTTTCATATTGCCTGCGATATCCTGTTTTTTAGCTGTCGGTTGTTCCTCTTCGGTAGCACAACGGTTTATGGAGTTACGTTCCTCTTTAATCCTGTGGTAGGGGTTCTGCTCTTCCTGACGGGAGTCCTCCTGCGCGTCATCAAGAAGGTCCGTCTTGTGTTCCGGCTCGCTTTTGGAAAACAAATCTAAATCCATAATAACGTTGTTGCTAATAAATTACTACAAAACAAGGCCTGCCTTCGGTGCTTTCGAAGACAGGGAAACAAAGGTAGAAGTTTTCCTATCCCCTCCCGTCCGAGAATCGTTATTCTTGTTAACAAAATTTGTTGACAGATTTTTTGGCGGGTATATCACAATAAATACCACACGCTTACAATTTCTCAACAAAGCGTGTTAATAAATTAAACTTGACTTTTCGATAAAAAATTATACCCTCAAAAACGCCCGTTTTTAGCCTTTACGATAAGCGCGATTTGAAATCGGGATAGCTGAAATCGCGGCGGAAGAGAATGCGGTCGCCCTCCACGATGCAGAGGGAGGGATGATGCACGCCGTTGAACATGGTGGTCTTGACAAAGGTATAATGAATCATGTCGTTGAAAAGCAGAATCGAGCCCGCTTCGAGAGGTTTTTTGAAGAACCAGTCGCCCATGTAGTCGCCCGCCAGACAGCTGTTGCCGCCCAAACGGTAGCGGTGCGTGTAGGCGGAACGGTCGGGAACCTGTCCTTCGAACACCGCGCCGTAGACCTTGGCCATATAGGGCATTTCGAGACAGTCGGGCATATGGGCGGTGAAAGACACATTCATGATAGCCACGGGTGTGTCTCCGCCGTTGTGCACCACATCTTCCACGCGCGCCAGCAGGTAGCCTGTCTCCCACACAAAAGCCGCACCGGGTTCCAAAATCACGTGCAGGTGGGGCCATTTTTCGCGGAAGGCTTTGAGGCGGGCGATGAGCCGGGGCAGGTCGTAGTTCTGTCGGGTCATGAGGTGGCCTCCTCCGAAATTCACCCATTTCAAAAAAGGAATATACGCGGCGAAGCGTTCTTCGAAACGGTCTATCAGATTGCACGAACTTTCGGCATCCGATTCGCAGAGCGCATGGCAATGAAAACCTTCCACGGGAGCATCGCCCCCGCAGAGCGCTTGCGGCGTGGGCAGGTCGCAGACCCGCACGCCGAGACGCGAGCCCGGCACACACGGATTATATAAGTCGGTTCCTACCGAGGAGATTTCGGGATTGACGCGAAGCCCCAACGAAACTTCGGGATTGGCTTGCCGCATTTTTTGTCCGCAACGGGCAAGCTGATGCAAAGAATTAAAAGTGAGATGACTGCTCAGACGCGCTATTTCGTCGGCATCTTCCTGTGTGTAGGCGGGCGTGTAGGTATAGGCGGGCGTGCCCATTTCCTCGAAGGCCAAACGCGCTTCGTTGAGCGAACTTGCCGTGGCGCGGGTGAACCCTTTTTCGCGCAGAAACGGAAAGGCTTTCCACATGGCGAAACCTTTCAGGGCAAGGATGATTTCCACACCGGCTTCGTCGCGCACGCGGGCCAGCGTGTTGAGGTTGCGGTCGAGCAAAGCCTTGTCCAGTACATAGCAAGGATTGGGAAGGGTGGAAAGCAGGGCGGGGGAGAGGGGCAGGGTGTCGGGCATCATGGCAGTTGTGTTAGTGTTCTGTGAAAAAATCATCGGCAAAGTTAAGCAAATACGCTTTCTCCACCGTGCGGGTGAGGGCGGTGTAGAGCCAACGCAGAAATTCCACGTCGAGCATATCCTCGGTAAAATACCCTTGGTCGATAAACACGCACGGCCATTGTCCGCCCTGCGTCTTGTGGCAGGTGAGCGCATAGGCGTATTTTACCTGCAAGGCATTGAAGTAGGGATTGTTTTTCAGAAACTCCCTGCGTTTGGCTTGGGAGGTAAGTTCCGGATAGTCTTCCAAAATCTTCTCGCCCATTTCCCGAATCTGCGCATAGGGCAGGCTGGCCGCATCCACGTGCAGCGCCTCCGTCAACACCTTTAATTCCAAAACCGGTTCGTCGGGATAGTCCACCAAACGAGCCTCGATGTCGGCAAAGTGAAAGCCATACAATTCCTCGCGATGCTTTATCTTCATCACCTCTATCATATCTCCGTTGGCGATGAAACCTGCCTTCGAACCCTCCGGCAACCAAAAATAATTGTTCTTGAGCACCATGAGCAAATCGCCCGCCACAAGCTCGCTCTCGTGGCCGAAGATACGGTAGCGGATTTCGTCGTTAAACAGGTTGGCGCGTTTGTTGGAGCGAGTGATGAATACAATATCCTCCCGCTCCCGCTTGCTGTATTCTTTCTGCAAAATATCCTCCAGTTCCGCCCCGCCGATGCGTTGCAGATCCATGCGCATATCTTCCTGCTCCCGCAAGGAGAAGAGGGGAAGACAGACCGCCGAGCTTTCTTCCTCCGCGATTTTCTCGCGCAGAAGCGTGGCGTTTTCGAGCACCAAGGAGCCTTTCCCTTGCCGCACCACTTGGTCTAAGGTGTAGGAGAAAAACTGAAAGGGAAACGAAGAGGAAAGGTAATCCAAGTCGAGGGCGGGGCTATAGGGAGAGCCTACGGGCGGCAACTGTGCGCTGTCGCCCACCAGCAATACGCGGCATCGGTAGCCGCTCTGCACGTAGCGGAAAAAATCGAAGAAAAGGGAATCTTCCTCGCCTATCATCGAGGCTTCGTCCACAATATAAAGCGTGTTCCGCGAGCGGTTTTGCTTCAAAGAGAGGCCTTTCCCGAAGTTTGAGAAAGTTTCGTCGGGGCGGGCGGCGGACGCTTCGTCGGCATAGTAAATCTGCTTGTGGATAGTGTAGGCAGGTCTTCCCGAATAGGCCGCCAGCACTTTCGCCGCCCGCCCCGTAGGCGCCAGCAATACCGGCGTGATGTTCAGACTCGGCAACACATTCACCAACGCGCTCACCACCGAGGTCTTGCCTGTTCCCGCATAGCCGGTGAGCACAAAACCCACATCCTCCCGAAAGTGCAGGATAAAAGAGGTCAGTTCCCTTATCAGCCCCGCCTGCCCCAAAGTAGGCGTGAAGGGAAGCTGACGGGCAATCATTCCGACTATATCTTCCCTTGTAAGTTTTGTTGCCATTTCCACGCGCTGCGCGTCATCTCGTCCAACGTGCGGGACGCTTTCCATCCCAAAATCTTCTCCGCTTTCTCGGCATTCGCCCAAATCTGTTCGATATCGCCTTCGCGCCGTGTCGTGATTTCGTAGTTGAGCTTGCAGCCCGTGGAGCGTTCGAAACTCTTGATGACATCCAGCACCGAATAGCCGCATCCGGTTCCGATATTGAAGAAGTCCATGCCTTCGAAATCACCTTTTTCCATGTGTTTCAAGGCGCACACGTGCGCGGCGGCCAAGTCGCACACATGAATGTAGTCGCGGATAGGGGTGCCGTCGGGCGTGTTGTAGTCGTTGCCGAACACCATGAGTTTCTCGCGGATTCCTGCCGCCGTCTGCGTGATGAAAGGCATGAGGTTGCCCGGCACGCCGTTGGGCAGTTCGCCGATAAGCCCCGAAGGATGCGCGCCGATAGGGTTGAAATAGCGCAGGGCCAAAATCTTCCACGGCTTGCCCACAGCTTCTTTCGCCGCCGCTTTCACCCTATACGAATGCACCAAGTCGGTTAAAATATCCTCGGCAATCTGCTTGGTGTTTCCGTAGGGACAGTTCGCCGCCAAGCGCGGGGTCTTTTCGGTGACGGGCAGTTTTTTCGGTTGCCCGTATACCGTGCACGACGACGAAAACACCAGCGTCCGGCAGTCCGATTTCTCCATTCCCTCCAACACATTCAGCAACGAATCTATGTTGTTGCGATAGTAATGAAGCGGAATGCGCACCGACTCGCCCACCGCCTTGGCCGCCGCGAAATGAATCACGGCATCGGCATCCGAATGGATGTTGAAGAATTGCAGGCAAGACTGCCGGCTGCTCAAATCCACCTGTTCGAACACGGGCCGCTGCCCGGAAATCTTCTCGATATTGTCCACCACCGAAGCCAGCGAATTGCTCAGATTGTCGGCAATCACCACCGTATAACCCTGCTGCTGAAGCTCCACCACCGTATGCGAACCTATAAATCCGCAACCTCCCGTCACAATAACCTTTTTCATATCTCTTAAAAAAAAGACCCATAAGTCGAGCCTATGGGTCGGAGTTTCAAAATCCGTGAACGGGCAAGACTACCGCATTACGGGCACATCGGGAATACCGAGTTTCTTCTTCACCAAAGGCATCACGTCCACCGCATCGGGGCCGGTGTACAAAGCGTTGTTTCCCGCATCGAAAATGTAGGCGAACTTACCTTCTTTGGCCACGTCCTTCACCGCATTGGTGATTTTCTCGATAATGGGAGCCAAAAGCTCCTGCGTCTTGCGCTGGTAGTCTTCTTCCGACTGCTGGGCGAATTCCTGCACCCGCACCTGCATATCCTGCAACTCGCGCGTCTTGGTCTGCTTAATCAAGTCCGACCATTGGCTTTGGTTGTTCTGATATTCGGCGTATTTGGTCTGCAACTCGTTCTGCATACCGGCAATGAGGCTTTCCAATTCCTTGGCATATTCCTGCTGGGCACGTTGCGCCGAGTCCATTTCGGGCATCATCTGCATCAGTTCGGTAGAGTTGAAATGACCCAACTTCTGAGCCTTGACCGAAGAACAGAGTGCCACGGCCAACAAACCCGCCATAAGCGGCAATAAAAACTTTTTCATCTATCTTGTTTTAATTTTTTCGTTTCTAAGGATTGCAAAGATAGCAACATTCATCGAAAGCTCACTACCTCTGCGGTTGCGCTTGGGGCTGCGCCTGCGGTTGTGCCTGCGTCTTGCCCGGCTCGTAACCCATGTCCTTCAACACCTCGTTGCTGATGTCGTTCTTGGGGTCGGCGTAGAGGATGCCGGAGTTGTCGGAGCGGTCGAACACAAATACAAATTGTTTCTGTTTGGCCTTTTTCTCAATGGCCGTATAAACCTTGTCCTGAATGGGTTGAATCATCTCCGCCCGCTGTTTGTAGAGGTCGCCGTCCACCCCGAAGCGCTTTTTCTGCAAGTCTTTGGCAGCCTTTTCCTTGGCAATGATTTCGTTCTCGCGACGGTTCTTCATGTCCTGCGTCAAGAGAGGGGCATCGTTCTGAAACTTCTTGTAGAGCGCGTCGATTTCGGCGAACTTTTCTTCCAATTCCTTCTGCCATTCAATGGAAAGCTTGTCTATTTGTTCCTGAGCCTGTGCGAATTCGGGAATGTTCGACAAGATGTATTCGGTGTTGACGTAGGCGTATTTCTGGGCACGGGCTTCGGTGAAAGCCGCGCTTGCCAAACCCATCAGGCCCACTGCTGCAATCAAAATGTATTTCTTCATGGCTTCTAAATTTTCTGTGTAAAGGTAAGTAAAATTTTATTCTGCGGGAGGGGTGGGTTGCTCGGCGGGCGGCAGGATGAGCTGTTGCTCGGCAGGATTGATATCCACAATGGCCTTTACCACGTAGCGGGAGTGTCCGCGCCAAGGGAGCGCCCCGAAGTATTCGGTGTAGCGCAGTTCCACTTCCTGTCCGCCCGAGCGCATCAACGAGTCGGCGATAACGGGGTCGGCAATCGAAAATTCAAATTCATTCGACTGCAAACCGCCTCCTCTCGAACGGAAACCGCTCTGAATCAGCTTTCCTTCGTATGTCTTGAACAGGATGCCCTTGCGTACCACATAGTTGAGTTGCCCTGTCTTGACCCCTTCGCCGAAAGGAAAGTAGAAGCGGAAGGCAAAGAAGATGGCGAAAGCCGCCACCAGCACCAAAATGCCGATGTTCCGCACACGTCTCCAGCGTCTGCGTCCCGGCG
>CAMWVZ010000033.1 GCA_947177845.1 uncultured Bacteroidales bacterium
GCAGGCTTCTCCGCAGGCTTGGCGGCGGGTTTGGTGCTGGCCAGCGGTTGGGGCGACGCCTTGGCGGCCTTTTCCGCTTCCTTCTTCTCTTTCTCGCCGGCAATAATCTGCTGTTCCACGGCCTTGTTCTCTTCCGTTTTCCGGTTCATCTCGGTCTCGGTGGCGGAGGTCATCTCGTCCTCGTAAATCATCTCGTCCACATTCTCCTCCAAATCCGTCTCGTCCATGGCGGGCAGGCCCATCTGCACGGCCTTAGGCTCAGCGCCTATGCCCAACACATCGCGGCGGATAGGAGTGACCGAAAACATCAGCACCAACAGAACCACAACAGCGCAGAACACGATAAACCACCAGCGCGTGTAGAAAGGTTCGGCATCGCCTCTTTCTGGGCGCACGGGCCGGGGCTGAGGCCTTGTCGGACGGCCGTTGTTACCGCCCAGCGCTATTGTCTTTCCCGAACCGCCCGGATTCGGCACGGCACGGGGCTTGGGTTTCTCGATATTCGGACGGGGACGCTGGGGACGGTTGATGGGAGGCAGCACCAAGCGTTCGGGCTGCGGCTCCGCCGGGGCGGGCTTCACGGGTTCCGCAACAGGCGCGGCGGGCGCGTTGGGCGTATCCAAACCGAAATGCGCGTCGTTCTCGCTTCCCTGCGCCATGAACGGATTGAAATTCACGCGGTCCTGCTCAATCACAAAGCTTCCCACGCCTTCCACGTTCACCATTCCGGCATCTTTCAGTTCCTGCAGAAGTTCGCGCACCCACGTTTCCATTCCCTGACGCACTTCCTCTTCGGTCATATTTTCTTCGAAAGCGATGAAATTCAAAAACGCCTTGTCGTTGGGCGGAACTTCCTTGAAAAGGATACAGGCCTTTCCGCCTTGCTGTCCTGCATAAAACACGCCCAATCCCGGAACAGCGGCCTCCATGGAGGGCTGTTCGTTCAAAAACCGTTTCAAGTATTCGGTAACTTTCATATCCTTCTGCTTTTTTAAAGTCTTTCCCTTTATATTAATATAAAATCTCGATTAGAACAAACCGTTTATCTGCGCGTCAATCCGCTCGATAATCGAGCCCAAGTCCTCGGGCTTGTTGCGGAAATCCAAATCGTCCACATCCACAATCAGCAGCTTGCCCTGCGTATAGTGCTTAATCCACTCCTCGTAGCGCTCGTTGAGGCTCTTGAGATAGTCCAGACGGATGCCGTCTTCGTAATCCCTGCCCCGCAGCTGAATCTGCCTTACCAACGTAGGCACCTCCGCGCGCAGATACACCAGCAGGTCGGGCGCCTGAATAAAGGAATTCATCAGCTCGAACAACGACACGTAGTTCTCGAAGTCGCGCGTGGTCATGAGCCCCATCGCATGAAGGTTGGGCGCGAAGATGTAGGCGTCTTCGTAGATAGTCCGGTCCTGAATGATATTCTTTCCTTTCTTGCGGATGTCGAGAATCTGACGGAAGCGCGTATTGAGGAAGTAAATCTGAATGTTGAACGACCAGCGGCGCATATCCTCATAGAAACTGTCCAGATAGGGATTGTCGTCCACGGCCTCATACATGGGTTTCCACTTGTAGTGCTTCGCTAAAAGTCCTGTAAGTGTGGTCTTTCCTGAGCCGATATTACCGGCGATGGCCAAGTGCATCATGGTTCAAAAAATTATAAAATCCGCAACTGCGTATAACCTTGCGAAGATACAAAAAAAACCCCGAAACCTTGCGGTTTCGGGGTTCCCTTTGGTTTTTCAACCAACTTTTTCGCCTCCGCCTATGCCTCCGCGGGAGGAATATTCATGTAGGCGGGCGTCGCATTGGGTTCCGGCTCGGTGATAGGCCCGAAAACACTCTCGTATTTACGGACGTTGTCGGCCAAAGCCCGCATCAGACGCTTGGCGTGCTGCGGGGTCAGAATCACCCGCGACTTCACCCTCGCCTTCTCCACGCCCGGCATCATGCGGATGAAATCCACGATGAATTCGGCTTGGGAATGAGTAATGAGCGCGAGGTTGGCGTACATGCCTTCGGCCACCTCGGCGGGCAGTTCAATCTGCAGCTTCTTTTCTTCCTTTTCCATGTTAGTTTTCTCTATCGACGTTCAGCAAGGCTTCGTATTCGTCCTTCGAATACACCACGTTTCCGCGGTATTCGTTCAGACCCGTACCGGCGGGAATCAAGTGACCCACCAACACGTTTTCCTTCAGGCCTTCCAAGTAGTCCACCTTGCCGTTGATGGCGGCATCGGTAAGCACCTTGGTGGTTTCTTGGAACGAAGCGGCCGAGAGGAAGCTCTTCACCTGCAACGAAGCACGGGTGATACCCTGCAGCACCTGACGGGCCACGGCGGGACGCGCATCGCGCACTTCCACCAGCTTCATGCCCTTGCGGCGCAATACCGAGTTCTCGTCGCGCAAGGCGCGGGCCGAAAGAATCTGCCCGGCCTTCACCGTTTCGGAGTCGCCGGCGTCCACCACCACTTTTTCGCCGTAGATCTTGTCGTTTTCCTCCACAAAATCCACTTTGTTCACCATTTCGCCTTCGAGGAAATTGGTGTCGCCCGGATCGAGCACTTCCACCTTACGCATCATCTGACGCACAATCACTTCAAAGTGCTTGTCGTTAATCTTCACACCTTGCAGACGGTATACTTCCTGAATTTCGTTCACGATGTATTCCTGCACCTTCATCGGGCCCTTGATGGCCAGGATGTCGGCCGGCGTAACGGCGCCTTCCGAAAGCGGTGTACCCGCCTTCACGTAGTCGTTTTCCTGCGCCAAAATCTGCTTGGAGGTAGGAATGAGGTAGGACTTCACATCGCCCATACGCGAGGTAAGGATAACCTCCTTGTGTCCGCGCTTGAGTTTCTTGCCGAAGCTCACCACACCGTCGATTTCGGCCACGATGGCGGGGTCGGACGGGTTGCGCGCCTCGAACAGTTCCGTAACGCGGGGCAGACCGCCCGTGATGTCGCCCGACTTGCCGAACGAACGGGGGATTTTCACTAAAATATCACCCGCCTTAATCGTCATGTCGTCTTCCAACTGCACGTGCGCACCCACGGGAATGTCGTAAATCTTGAGCACCTCGCCGTTCTTGTCCACGATGTTGATGGCGGGCGTCTTGGATTTCTGACGCGATTCGATAATCACCTTGTCCTTGTAACCGGTCTGTTCGTCCGATTCCTCGCGGTAGGTGACGTTTTCGAGCAGGTTCTGCAAGGAAACCTTACCGGCCACTTCCGAAACAATCACGGCGTTGTAGGGATCCCAGTCGGCAATCTTGGTGCCGGCCTTCACCGCCTCGCCGGGCTGCACATAGAGCGAAGCGCCGTAAGGAATGTTGGTGCTGGTGAGTATCGAATGCGTGTTGGGGTCCACCAGACGCATTTCGGCCGAACGGCCGATAACCACCTGATGCTTGCCCTCTTCGGTCTTGTAATCCACCGCGCGCAGTTCCTCGATTTCCACGATACCGTCGTATTTGACGGTGATGTTGGAGTTGATGCCGGTATTGCCGCCGGCCACACCGCCCACGTGGAAGGTACGAAGCGTAAGCTGCGTACCGGGCTCGCCGATGGACTGGGCGGCGATGACACCCACCGCCTCGCCTTTCTGCACCATTTTGTTGGTGGCAAGGTTCCGTCCGTAGCACTTGGCGCAAACCCCGTGCTTCGACTCGCAGGTAAGCACCGAACGGATTTCCACTTCCTCTATCGGCGATTCCTCGATTTCCTTGGCTATGTCTTCGGTGATTTCCTCACCGGCCTTCACAATCAGCTTGCCGGTCTGCGGATGAATCACATCGTCTATCGTGGTGCGGCCCAAGATTCTTTCGTAGAGCGATTCCACCACATCGTCGTTTTTCTTGAGCGCCGTGGCAATCAAGCCGCGTTGCGTGTGGCAGTCTTCCTCCGAAATAATCACATCCTGCGAAACGTCCACCAGACGACGCGTCAGATAACCGGCGTCGGCGGTCTTCAAGGCGGTGTCGGCAAGACCCTTGCGCGCACCGTGCGTGGAGATGAAGTATTCCAATACCGAAAGACCTTCCTTGAAGTTCGACAAGATAGGGTTCTCGATGATTTCACCGCCGCTGGCACCCGATTTCTGGGGCTTGGCCATAAGGCCACGCATACCGCACAGCTGACGGATCTGCTCCTTCGAACCACGCGCGCCCGAATCCAACATCATGTAGACGGGGTTGAAGCCCTGACGGTCGGACGACAACTGCTGCATCACCGCATTGGTGAGCTTGTTGTTGGTGTGTGTCCAGATGTCGATGATTTGGTTGTAACGCTCGTTGTTGGTGATGAAACCCATGTTGTAGTTGTTCATCACTTCGTCCACGTCGTTGTTGGCCTTGGCGATGAGTTCTTCCTTCACCTGCGGGATAATCACGTCGCCGAGGTTGAACGAAAGACTGCCGCGGAAGGCGGTGCGGTAACCCATGCTCTTGATGTCGTCGAGGAATTTCACCGTGCGCGACATGCCGCATTTCTTGAGCACGTCGGAGATGATGTCACGCAACGACTTCTTCGTAAGCAGTTCGTTGATGAAACCGTATTCCTTGGGCACCACCTGATTGAACAGGATACGGCCCACGGTGGTTTCGAGCAGGTAGGGCTTGCCTTCGTTGTCCGTCAGACGAATCTTCACCCAAGCGTGCATATCCACCATGCCTTCGTTGTGGGCGATAATGGCTTCCTCGTCCGAATAGAACACCGAACCTTCGCCTTTCACCACGAAGTCCTTTTCGGTCTTGAGGCCTTTGGTCAGATAATACAGACCCAAGACCATGTCCTGCGAAGGCACCGTGATAGGCGCACCGTTGGCGGGGTTGAGGATGTTGTGCGAAGCCAGCATCAGAAGCTGGGCTTCCAGAATGGCGGCGTTGCCGAGGGGCACGTGCACGGCCATCTGGTCACCGTCGAAGTCGGCGTTGAAGGCCGTACAGCACAAGGGGTGCAGACGCATGGCCTTGCCTTCTATCAGTTTGGGCTGGAACGCCTGAATACCCAGACGGTGCAAGGTCGGGGCCCGGTTCATCAGAACGGGATGACCTTTCAATATGTTTTCAAGAATATCCCAAACAATGGGATCCTTGCGTTCTACAATCTTCTTGGCCGATTTCACCGTCTTGACAATGCCGCGTTCAAGCATCTTGCGGATGATGAAAGGCTTGTACAATTCGGCGGCCATGTCCTTGGGAAGACCCATTTCGTTCATCTTCAAATCGGGTCCTACCACGATGACCGAACGGCCGGAATAGTCCACACGTTTACCCAAGAGGTTCTGACGGAAACGACCCTGCTTTCCTTTCAAGCTGTCGGAAAGAGACTTGAGCATACGGGTGCCCTCGCTCTTGGAGGAACGCGCCTTGCGCGAATTGTCGAACAGAGAATCGACGGCTTCCTGCAACATACGCTTCTCGTTGCGCATAATCACGTCGGGAGCCTTGATTTCGATGAGTTTCTTGAGGCGGTTGTTGCGGATGATGACGCGACGATACAAATCGTTCAGGTCGGAGGTGGCGAAACGTCCGCCGTCGAGGGGCACCAAAGGCCGCAAATCGGGCGGAATAACCGGAATCACCTTCATGATCATCCATTCGGGACGGTTCTCGATGCGGGTCTGCGATTCGCGGAAAGCTTCCACCACATTGAGGCGTTTCAAGGCTTCCTGCTTGCGTTGCTGCGAAGTTTCGTTGTTGGCCTTGTCGCGCAGTTCGTAGGAAAGCGATTCCACGTCGATTTCCTTCAACAAATCGTAGAGGGCCTCACCGCCCATCTTGGCGATGAACTTGTTGGGATCCTCGTCGTCGAGCAACTGGTTGTCGGCGGGCAGAGAGTCGATAATGGCGTAGTACTCTTCGTCCGAAAGGAATTGCAGTTTCTCGATGCCGTCCTTGGCCTTGATACCGGGTTGAATCACCACATACTTTTCGTAGTAGATGATCGATTCCAGTTTCTTGGTCTGAATGCCGAGCAAAGCCCCGATTTTATTGGGCAGGGAACGGAAAAACCAGATATGCGCCACGGGCACCACCAGCTGGATGTGGCCCATACGTTCGCGACGCACTTTCTTTTCGGTCACTTCCACACCGCAACGGTCGCAGACAATACCCTTATAGCGAATTCTCTTATACTTTCCGCAGTGGCATTCCCAGTCTTTGGTGGGACCGAAAATACGCTCACAGAAAAGCCCGTCACTTTCCGGCTTGTAGGTACGATAGTTAATCGTCTCCGGTTTGGTCACTTCGCCGTGCGAACGTTCCAAAATCGTTTCGGGCGAAGCGAGGCTTACCGTGATTTTATTGAAGTCCAGCACTACCGGACCTTCTTTCTTCAATGCCATATCTTGTATTGAATTATATTACAACTAAATTCTATTTCGAAAAGGTGATTTCCAAGCCCAAGCCACGCAATTCGTTCACCAAAACGTTGAACGATTCGGGAATGGAGGGCGTAGGCATATTCTCGCCTTTCACAATAGCTTCGTAGGTCTTGGCACGTCCCACCACATCGTCCGACTTCACGGTGAGCACTTCCTGCAGGATATTGGCCGCACCGAAGGCTTCGAGCGCCCAAATTTCCATTTCACCGAACCTCTGACCGCCGAACTGCGCCTTACCGCCCAGAGGCTGCTGGGTGATGAGCGAATACGGTCCGATGGAACGGGCGTGCATCTTGTCGTCGATCATGTGGTGGAGCTTAATCATGTAGATATAGCCCACGGTGGCCGGCTGGTCGAAACGTTCGCCCGTTTCCCCGTCGTAGAGGTAGGTGCGGCCGTAGCGCGGCAGACCCGCCTTGTCGGTATAGGCGTCGATTTCTTCGGGCATGGCGCCGTCGAAGATAGGCGTGGCGAACTGCAAGCCCAGTTTCTTGCCGGCCCAACCCAAAACGGTTTCGTAAATCTGCCCAAGGTTCATACGCGAAGGCACACCCAGAGGGTTCAGCACGATATCCACCGGCGTTCCGTCGGCAAGGAACGGCATATCCTCGGCACGCACGATACGCGCCACGATACCCTTGTTTCCGTGACGGCCCGACATCTTGTCGCCGATCTTGAGCTTGCGCTTCTTGGCAATCGTCACCTTGGCCATCTGCACGATACCGCCGGGCAGTTCATCGCCCACGGTAGCCACGAACTTGTCGCGCTGGAAACGTCCGAAAATCTCGCGATACTTGATGTTGTAGTTGTTGAGCAGACGTTTTACGCAATCGTTGATTTCCGCGTTGGCCGTCCAGTCGGAAGGATTGATGGTCTGATAATCCAGCTCGGTGAGGGCTTTCGCCGTGAAGCGGGCCTTCTTTACAATCACCTCTTCCTTGAGGTTGCTGTATACGCCGGCCGAAGGCGTGGAACCCAAGATGGAAAGGAGTTTCTCCACCAAGCGGGCCTTGAGCGCCTGACTTTCCTTGGTGAATACCTTTTCGAGTTCCTTCACCGTATCCTTGTCTTTGGCCTTGCCCTTGCGGTCTTTGATAGAGCGGCTGAACAAGCGTTTGCCGATAACCACACCCGTCACCGAAGGCGGCGTCTTGAGCGAGGCATCCTTCACATCGCCCGCCTTGTCGCCGAAAATGGCGCGCAAAAGTTTTTCTTCGGGCGTGGGGTCGGATTCGCCCTTGGGCGTAATCTTACCGATCAGGATATCGCCTTCCTTCACCTCGGCGCCCACACGGATAAGACCGTTGCTGTCGAGGTCTTTGGTGGCTTCCTGACTCACGTTGGGAATATCGTTGGTCAATTCCTCCATACCGCGCTTGGTCTCGCGCACGTCCATGGTGTATTCGTCCACGTGAATGGAGGTGAAGAAGTCGTTCTTGATGGCGTTCTCGCTGATAACGATGGCGTCCTCGAAGTTGTAGCCCTTCCAAGGCATGAACGCCACCATGAGGTTGCGTCCCAACGCCAGCGAGCCGTCTTTGGTGGCGTAACCCTCGCAAAGCACCTGCCCTTTCTTCACCTTATCGCCCTTGCGGACAATCGGCGAAAGGTTGATGCACGAGCTTTGGTTGGTGCGCTGGAATTTGGTGAGGTGATAGGTCTTCTCGTCCTCGTCGAAACTTACCAGACGGTCGGTATCGTCCATTTCGTAGCGAATGGTGATGGTGGTGGCGTCCACATAGGTAACCACCCCGTCGCCCTCGGCGTTGATAAGCACGCGGGAATCCTGCGCCACGTAAGGCTCCAGACCCGTACCCACGATAGGCACTTCGGGATTGAGCAAAGGCACGGCCTGACGCATCATGTTCGACCCCATCAAGGCACGGTTGGCGTCGTCGTGTTCCAAGAAAGGAATCAACGAAGCGGCGATAGAGGCAATCTGATTGGGCGCAACGTCCATCAAGGTTACCTGTTCGCGGTCTACAATGGGGAAGTCGGCCAAGTGACGCACCTTAAGACGGTTGTCGCGGATAGTGCCGTCTTTTTCGAGCGGCGTGCTGGCCTGCGCGATGATATGGTCCTCTTCTCTTTCGGCAGTGAGGTAAACCGGTGCTTCGTTTATCTTGACCTTGCCGTTCTCCACTTTGTAGTAGGGCGTCTCGATGAAGCCCAGCTTGTCGATGACCGCATAGCAGCACAACGACGAGATAAGACCGATGTTGGGGCCTTCGGGCGTTTCAATCGTACACAGACGACCGTAGTGCGTGTAGTGAACGT
>CAMWVZ010000034.1 GCA_947177845.1 uncultured Bacteroidales bacterium
CGTGGGCGTGGGCTACGACTTTTATTTTCTGCCGTATATGGGCATCGGAAGCGGGGTGGAGTTCTCTTTCCTGCGGTCTTCGTATCGCGTGGAAGAGCGGAACTATTCCATGTCCGCACAGTTTGACGACGACCCCATGCACGGAGGCAGCGGGGGTGTGGGCGCGCCGTTCACGTTCTTGGTGCAGATGCGCAACGAACAGACGGAGCAACGCGCCACCTACCTCAATATCCCGCTGATGCTGCGTTTCCGCGTCAAATGGTTCTCCTTCGGGGCGGGCGTGAAGGCGGGCTTTCCGCTTTCGGGAACCTACAACCGCTTTATGGGCGAATTGAAAACGGAGGGCAAATACGGAATGCTTGCGGCCGAGACCTTGGAGAATATGCCCAATCACGGTTTTGTGGACGAAAAGGCAACGTATGGAAACGGCAAGCTGTCGCTGCGCACGGACTGGGCGGTGAGCGTGGACTTCGGCATCACGCTGCGGCCCGAGGGTTCGGGCAAGGGCAAAGGCGGGCGTGTGCCTTTCCTCGAGGCGGGCATCTTTGCCGACTACGGCCTGCGGAACATAAACAAGGGTGGGGCGGAACCGGTCTATCCGATAACCTACGACGCTTCGGTTTCGGGCTGCTTGCGTCAGAACAGCGGTTTGGTAACGGCCTCGGGAACACCGCTTTCCCTGCACAGTCTCTCGGTGGGCGTGCGTATCGCCGTGGGGTTGAGCTGGCGGTAAAAAGACGGTGAAAAGAATTTTCTCACAAAACTTGTTGATAACGAAAAAAGAAGTATCTTTGCGCCCGTTTTCTATTCCGAAGAACGGTAAAATGCTTTTCGGATTTTTGAAAATGCAATAAAAACAATTAGATAAACCTTACAAAAAACAAACCACCATGAAAAAGATCATCCTTTTGAGCGCTCTGGTTTCGTTCGCTTTCGTAGGTTGCAAATGCAACAAGACTGCCGAAGCCTGCGCCAACGAAGAAGTTATTGAAGTAGTAGAAGAAGGCGAAGGCGTTGTAGCCGACACCGAAGTGGTAGAAGCCGCTGAAGTTCCCGCCGAAGTTCCCGCTGAATAATTTTGGTAAGGACGCAAAGGAAAGGGGCTGCACGTTGTGCAGCCCCTTTTTTTTACGGTTGTCTTTACACTCAATTTTTCGTATTTTTGCGTGCCTTAACACGCGCAATAATAAAAAGCACTATGGATTTTAAGAAGATTAAATCGGCCCACGAAGCGATTACCCGCGACATGAACGAGTTTGACAAGCAGACGGGCAACCTCTACGAAACGGTGGTGGACCTTTCCAAACGCGCCAATCAGATTTCCTCGACCTTGCGTCAGGAGTTGGTGAACAAAATCTCCGAATTTTCGGCGCAGCAACAGGCGGCGGTGGCCGACGGGGTGGACGAAATCTACGAAAACCGCGAACAGATAGAACTGGCCCGCTACTACGAGCAACTGCCCAAGGCTACCTTGATTGCCACGCAGGAACTGCTCAATGGCACGCTTTGCTTCAAGCGTCCCGAAAAAGAAGAATCCGACCTTTAGTCTTTCGTGATGTTGTTGAAAGGCAAACGCATCCTTCTGGGGCTTTGCGGCGGGATTGCCGCCTATAAGTCCTTGTCGCTCATACGTCTGCTCAAAAAGGAAGGGGCGGAAGTGCGGTGCGTCTGCACCCCCGCCGCCTTGAAGTTCATCACGCCTCTGAGCGTGGAGACCCTTTCGCAGAACAGGCTATACAGCGATATGTTTGCCCGCGAGAACGAATTTTCCACCGCCCACATCAGCTATGCCGAGTGGGCGGATTTTTTACTTGTGGCGCCCGCCACGGCCAACACCTTGGCCAAATTCGCCCACGGTATCGCCGACAACGCCCTCACCACGCTCTTCAACGCCTACGGCAAGAAGACGCTGGTGGTGCCAGCCATGAACAGCGGCATGTACCGTCATCCCGCCACTCAAGAGAACCTGAACAAGCTGCGGGCGTGGGGCGTGGCGGTGATGCCTCCCGCAAGCGGTTTTCTGGCTTGCGGCACGCAAGGCGAGGGCAGAATGCCCGAGCCTGAAGAAATCCTGCGCCACTTTCTGAAGGTATTTTTCGAAAGCGGTTTTGAAGAGAGCACGCTCAACGGAAAACACGTGCTTCTGACGGCGGGGCCCACGCAGGAGGCCTTGGATCCCGTCCGCTTCCTTTCCAACCCCTCCACGGGGCTCATGGGCTGCTGCATCGCCGACGAACTGCAAAGACGGGGCGCCAAGGTGCATTTGGTCTGCGGCCCTATGTCCGTCCGTCCCAAGGCCGAGCCTTTCGAAACTATCCGAGTTTCTTCGGCCATGCAGATGTACGGGGCCTGCATGGAAATATGGCCGAAAGCCGATATAGGCATCCTTTCGGCGGCCGTGGCCGACTACACACCCGAAACCACCTCGCCTCAGAAAATCAAGAAAACGGATGCCGACCTGAACCTCAAGCTCATACGCACCCACGACATCCTCAAGGAATTGGGGCAGCACAAACGCCCCCACCAATACTTGGCGGGCTTCGCCCTCGAAACCGAGAACGAAATTGCCCACGCCCAAGCCAAACTCAAGGCCAAGAACGCCGACCTTATCGTGCTCAACAGCCTCCGCGACGCCGGAGCGGGCTTCGGCACGCCCACCAACCGCGTCTGCCTGCTCGACCGCAACGGCGACATCGCCCCGCAGGAACTGCAAGGCAAGGAGGAGGTGGCCGCCCGCATCGCCGACTACATCGAAACGAAACTGACGAAATGAAAAGAATCACAGCCCTGCTCAGCCTCGCTTTCCTTTTCGCCCTCACACCTTTCGGCAAGGCGCAGGAATTGGACTGCAAAGTCAACATCGTCACCACCAAGGTAACTTCCGGAGACAAAAGCGTTTTCGAGACCCTCTCCACCGTACTCAACCAATTCATGAACGGCCGCCGCTGGACCAACCTCAATTTCCGTCCGCAGGAGAAGATTCCCTGCTCCATGACGATAGACGTGCAGGAATACAACAGCGGCAACGGGCAGGTGAAAGCCTATCTTACCGTGCAGTTGCGCCGTCCCGTCTTCAAATCCACCTATACGAGCCTGCTGCTGAACACCGTAGACAAGGATTTTTCGTTCACCTACGTCAAGAACGACCCTATTGAATTCAGCGACAACAGCATAGGAAGCAATCTCACGGCCACGCTGGCGTTCTATGCCTATCTGATGCTGGGCAACTATTTCGACTCTTTCGCGCCCCGGGGCGGTTCGGTCTTCTACGAAAAGGCCAACAATATCGTGTTGCAGGCGCAGGGGATGTCCGATCAGGGCTGGCGCTCGTCGGAACGCAACGAGCGCAACCGCTATTGGATTTCGGAATGCTACAACAATTCCAACTATCAGGCCATTCACGAGGTGCTCTACCGCTACTTCCGCCTGGGCATGGACATGATGTACGACGACCCTGCCACGGCGCGGGTCAATATCATAGAGGCGCTTTCCCAGTTGGACGACCTCAAACGCAAGCGTCCCAATCTGCCTTGCATACAGTTGTTTATGGAGTCGCGCGCCGACGAGCTCGTCAATATCTTCCAGCCGGCCGAACAGGCCGAGCGGCAGAAAGCCTTCGATTTGTTGGTGAGCATAGATGCGGCCAACGTGAACACCTACAAGAAGATTTTGAGCAACAACGCCCGCTGATTTTCCTATGTTAAAGAAACTGCGCATACAAAACTACGCCCTCATCCGTCATCTCGACATGGATTTCGACAAGGGTTTCTGCGTGATTACGGGAGAGACGGGCGCGGGTAAATCCATTCTGCTGGGGGCGTTGGGACTGGTGCTGGGGCAGAGGGCCGATTCGGGCATTCTCTTCGACAAGACGGGCAAATGCGTCATCGAGGCCGAATTCGATTTGCAGGGCGCCGATTTGCAGGAGTTTTTCGCGCGTCACGATTTGGACGAGAACGGCGACGATTTGATTTTGAGGCGCGAAGTGCTGCCGGCGGGCAAGTCGCGCGCCTTCGTCAACGATACGCCCGTTACCTTGCCGGTTCTCAAGGAATTGGCTTCCAACCTCATAGACATACATTCCCAGCACGAGACGCTGGCGCTCAACCTCGCTTCGTTTCAGTTGAAGCTGATAGACAGTTATCTGCCCGACAAAACCCTGCTGCAAGACTACAAGGAGCGTTTCAAGCGCTATCAGGCTTGCGTGAAGGAGTTGACCCAACGGCAGGCCGAGCGGGAACAGGCTCGTAAGGAATACGACTACAATCAGTTCCTTTTCTCGGAATTGGAGGCCTTGCAGCTGAAGCCCAACGAGCAGAAGCAAATGGAAGAGGAGTTGGAAATTCTCTCTCACGCCGAGAGTTTGCAGGAAGTGTTTTCTTCGGGGCTGGCGCGTCTGGAGGGCGATGAATACGGGGTGATGAACACGCTTTCTTCCTTGCTCAAAGACTTGAAACGCGCCGCCGCCCATCATAATGCCCTCGCCGCCGACCTGCCGCGCTGGGAGTCGTTGCTTATCGAACTCGACGATTTGCGCAAGGATTTGGAAACGTGGAGCGGGGAAGTGGAGAGCGACCCGCGCAAGAAACTCGGCTACGAAGAGCGTCTGGACGCGATATACCGCTTGGAGAAGAAACACGGCGTGGAAGATGTGCAGGATTTGATTGATTTGCAGAACAAACTGCAAGGACAACTCAACCTTTCCGAAAACGCCGAGGAGGAAATTTCCCGTCTCGAAGAGGCTGTGAGAAAGGAAACGGAGGCTTTGACCCTACTGTCCTCCCGTCTCACCGCCGCGCGGAAAGCCTCCGCCCAAACCCTCCGCGAAGCCATTTTGGCCTCGTTGGCGGAGTTGGGCATGGAACAGGCGCGTTTGGAAATTGCCTTTACGCCTTTGGAAAGTTTTGGAAACGAGGGTTGTGACCGTGTGGCCTTCCTCTTTTCGGCCAACATCGGCGCACCCTTGCAGGAAATGGCGAAGGTGGCTTCGGGGGGCGAACTGTCGCGCGTGATGCTGGCCGTGAAATCGGTCATCCACCAAGGCAGTCTGCTGGGTACCTTGATTTTGGACGAAATCGACACGGGCGTATCGGGCAAAATCGCGGCCAAGGTGGCGCGTATGATGAAGAATCTGAGCCGCTACATGCAGGTGGTGGCCATTACGCACCTGCCGCAGATTGCCGCGGCCGCCGACGTGCACTACCGCGTCTACAAGACCCTCGAAAACGGGGCGGCGGTGTCGAACATGAGCCGTTTGAGCGCAGAGGAACATATTGAGAGTGTGGCATCCATGTTGAGCAACGGGCCTGTCACCCCCGTGGCGCTCCAAGCCGCCCGCGAACTGGTAGAGGGATAGGAGGGAAGATGCAGGATCCGGCCGAGAACTATATGGACGAAGAGAGCCGCGGGCTCTACGACCGCTACCGCAAGGAAAAAGAGAGAGGGGAAAGCGGCTTCTACGATGTGGATGAATATCTTTCCATTATCGCTTCCTATGGCATTTACGAGAATTACAAAGGCGCGCGGGACGTGATGCGCGAGGCGCGCGAGCGCTATCCCGAATCGAGCGAGTTGCGTATCAAGGAGGCCGAATTGCTTATGGAGGACGGCTATGCGCAACGGGCGTTGGAATTGCTGGCCGAGGCGGAGAAAGTGGAGTCTTATTTCTATGAACTTCATCTTATTAGAGGTCATGCACTCAAAACCTTGGGCGAATTCGACAAGGCGACGCAGTCTTTTTTGAAGGCGCGGGACACGGGTGCCGAGGAGGTGGATGTGGAAATGGGGCTGGCGGCGGTGGCCGCCGCGGAGGGGAAGCGCGAGGAAGCTTGGCGGCACATGCGGAACATCCTCGGTTCGCCGAACGACAATGCGGAGCTCTGCAACCGTTTCATCGACTTGGCCGTAGACAACGACTGCTTGGTGGAGGCCATGGAATACATCCGTGCCTTGCTCAAGGATTATCCGTATAAGATACAGTATTGGAAAACGTTGAGTGAACTTGCCGAGGAGGCGGGCAATTACGAGCAGGCGGTGGAGGCCGAAGATTTTGTGTTGGCCATCGACCCCGACAACGAAGAATCGCTTTTGCGCAAGTCGCATCTCATGGAGTTTATCGACGAGGATATAGGGCAGCTCGAATTCTATCTGAGCTTGGAAAAGCGCTGGGACGACGAAGCGAAGTTGTTGCCCGTGCGTCTGTCTATCGCCCACGAATACGAATTGGCGGAGGACCGCGCGCAGGCGGAAGTGTATTACAATAAGTTGCTTTCCTACCCGCAGGCCCGCCGCTACGCTTTGTTCCGTTTGGGCGTGCTGGCGCATTTCCGTTTCGACCTTCCTTTGGCCATGCGCTATTTCATGCAGGCGCTCGAGGTGGAGGCGGTTGAAGACGAGCGGGAGAATATCGCCATGATATACAGGGGTATAGCACAGAACCACACGTATAGGGGCGAGGATGAGGCCGCGCTCGTGTTTCACCGCAAGGCCGTCGAGACCGCTCCGCTCACCCGCGTACATGCCTATGCCTATGTGGAGGACGCGTGTCGGGTAGGGGGCGAGGCCGTGAACGAGGCGCTCGCTTTCTTCAAGGAGGAGGGGCAGGCGGACGCACCGTGGTTTGCCTTGTGCCGGGCGGTGCTTTTCTATGAAAAGGGGCGTTACGATGAGGCGTACCGCAATTTCTCGCTCGCTTTCGCCGAGGGGCAGTATCTGCGCGAGGATGCAGACACGCGTTTTTCGGGTCTGTATTTCTTCGACAACGCGGTCTTGGAAATCCGCAACGGCTTCGCTCCGGCTTTCTCGCCCGAGGCCGAGAGAGACGAAGACGAAGAACCTTTTGAGTTCTACGGGCCGGCCTTGCAGGATGGCTATGTGCGTTTCGGTCTTGTGGGACATCCTCTGGATCATTCCTTTTCGGCAAGTTACTTCAACGAAAAGTTCACGCGTGAGGGTTTGGCGCTCTGCCTCTATCAGAACCTCGACATGGAGAACAGTCAGGGCTTCGAAATCATGAAGAACACCGAGGTCTGCCGGGGTTTCAATGTCACGATTCCCTACAAGCGGGCCGTGCTGCCTTATTTGGACGAGCTTTCGTCTGCGGCGAAGGCCATAGGCGGGGTGAATGTGGTGGATGTGCGGGCGGGCCGGTGGGTAGGCCATAATACGGATTACAAGGGTTTTGCGCGTAGTCTGGAGGGGCTGTTGGCCGAGGGGGATTCCGCTCCCGAAAGGGCTTTGGTGTTGGGCAACGGCGGGGCTTCGCAGGCCGTGCAGTATGCCTTGCACCGAAAGGGCATTCCTTATGTCTTGGTGTGCAGGGAACCCGAAAAGGCTCGCGAAGATTTGAAAAACAAAGAATTCGCGCCGCTCGAGATTCTGTCTTACCCAATCTTGACGCCCGAGGCGGCGCGTTCCTGCCGTCTGTGGGTCAACACCACCTCGTTGGGCATGTGGCCGGCGGTGGATACGTTGCCGGACCTTCCCTACGAAGTGCTTTCGTCGGATTGCTTTGCCTTCGACGTGGTCTATAATCCCGAACAAACGGCCTTTCTACAGAGGTGCGCCGCGCAAGGTGCCAAAATACGGAACGGTCTGGAAATGTTGCATATCCAAGCCGAAGAGGCGTGGAAAATCTGGACGGCCTAACGGCCTTCGAGCGAAAATACCGCCGACACCGGTCTGTGGTCGGAATACTCCACTTTGTGGGTGGTGAAGAAAAGGGTCTTGAGATTTCCTCTACTGAAGATATAATCAATTCTATACGAGGGGTACACGCCTTGATACGACTGGCCGATGCCTTTGCCGGCCTTTACGAAGGCGTCCTTGAAATCCTTTTTGGTGAAACGGGTGTAGGCGTAGGCCACGGGGTGTTCGTTCATGTCTCCGCAGACCAGCACGCGGCGGGGGGCTTGCGAGCTGTCGATATGATTCAGAATGCGTTTCACCTGTTTTTCGCGGTTCAGCGTGGCGCGTTTCATCTTGCGCAGAAGGTGCGAGGAGCCTTCCTTATAGGTGTCGCGTTTGGATAGCGAGGAGAGGGAGGCGAGAAAGGTGGCGTCGGCTTCGTCGAAGAGGTAGGAGGCCAAGTGCATGTTGTAGACGCGCAGGGTGTCCTTTCCTGTCCATATATCGGCGAAAACAATGTCGCACAGGCTCATGCCGTCTATGCTGCCTTCTTGGAGAATGGGAAACTTGGAATAGATGCGGTTGCCGTAAAAGAAATTCGATTGCGAGGCGGGGCGGGTGGAATAGATGAAGCCGGCTTTTTTCAGCGTGGGGGTGGAAAGGAAACTGTTGTCGCGGCTTTCGTAGGCTTCCTGAAAGCAGACGATATCGGCGTCCTGATCGCCTACAAAGGCAAGGAGTTGGTTCTTGAGGTCGCCGCGTTTGTTGCCGTTTTCGGTATAATAATCAAAGAGGTGAACGTTGTAGGAGAGCACTTTGAGGGTGTTTCCGGCGTAGCGGGCGGGGGGCTCGTTCTGTTTCCCGAACTGCACGAAGACGCGGATGTTGTTCCAGTTGCACAGCAGGCACACGATAAAGAGCCAGCAGCGTCTTTGTCCGGCAAAGAGGTAGCCTACGGCGAGGGCGAGGTTGACGATGAGCAGCAGGGGGAAGGCGAAGCCGAGGAGGGAGGGGAGGCG
>CAMWVZ010000035.1 GCA_947177845.1 uncultured Bacteroidales bacterium
GGATAGGAAATCCGGCGTTTTTTTACTTTTGTGAAACGATTGAAAACCTAAACCATCACCATGTACTGCGGAGTTGACATAGGGGGAACCCATACGCAAATAGGCGCGGTGGACGCGTCGGGAAAAGTGTTCGACCACGAGAAACTGAATACCGCCTCGTTTACGCAGGCGCGCGACCTTGTGCTCACCATTGCCTACACGATTCTGCGCATGGCCAAGGTGAGCGGCCAAAAAGTGGAAGGCATAGGCGTGGGCTGCCCCAACGTCAATCCGCGTACCGGCGTGCTGCGCAACGCCGCCAACCTGAAATTCAAGGAGGAGATTTCGCTTAAAGACGAACTGGCACAATATTTTCCCGGCATTCCTGTGGCGGTGGACAACGACGCCAACGCCGCCGCCGTGGGGGAAAGAATTTACGGCAAGGCGCGGAATACCGACGATTTTCTGTGCGTCACACTCGGCACGGGCGTAGGCGGCGGCGTTTTCTGCAATGGAAAACTCGTGTACGGCCTCAACGGTATGGCGGGCGAAATCGGCCACATGATTGTGGAGCCCAACGGAAGGCCCTGCGGCTGCGGCCGCAAAGGCTGTCTGGAACGCTATGCCTCAGCCGGAGGAATCCTCGACAACTATCTGGAAATCTGCACACAGAATAACGCTACGCCCCAAGCCGCCACCTACCGCCAAGTGGCCGAAGCCGCGAAAACAGGCGACCCGTTGGCCTTGCTAGCCTTCGACAAGGCCGCGCGGATTTTGGGACACGCCTTGGCCAATATCGCCTGCGTCACCGCCCCCACCCATATCTTCGTGTTCGGCGGCGTGGCACAGGTGGGTGAAATCCTGCTCGCCCCGCTGCGCAAATACTTTGCGGAAAACCTGCTGTTCTGCTACAAAAAAACGGCGGAGGAATCCCCCGCCGTCTGCATAGAACTTTCCGAATTGATGGAAACCCTCAAGGACGCGGCCATTCTCGGCGCCGCCGCCCTCGCCCGTCTCTAAAGCCCGCCAAGGCGCGCAAGCCGCAAAGCCCTTATTTGCGCACCATAAAGGCCGTGCGGCCTATCTCCTTGCCGTCCATATAGAGCATCACATCATACTTGCCCTCCATGGCCGCTCCGTCCGAAATACGGTCCCACACCATCTTGACAGGCATCGACTGATTCTCGTAGTCGATTTCCTCCTTGATGGTATATTGATATTTCTCGCCGTCCATCTCAAACGAATAGAGATCGTCGTCGCTCACCGACATCACTACCCCGTCGGGCCGCGAAATGCGCGCGTAGATGAATTTCTTGCCGGCCTTCACCACCTTATTTTCGCTCAAGATAAACGTGATGCCGATGCGGGTGATGCGAGGCGCACGGTCGGTGGCGATTTCCTTGCCGTCGCCCCGCACGCGGAACGTGGCGGCATTCAAATCGTAGGCCTTGAACGTGGAGGCCACCTCTTCCAAACGCTGCTTGTCGACCGTAAGCTGCGTGTTGCGCTCCTGCACCCGGTTCACCTCCTCCTTCATCTGTATGTTCTCCTCTTCCAGCTGCTTGTTCACCGTAACCAAAGAGTCGATGCGCACCACGTAGTCTTGCGTGATGGCGCGCAGAAGTTCCAGTTTGCGCTTGATCTTGCGGTAGTCGGCCTGCGAAGCGATAAGTTTCTCAATTTCTTTCCGATTGGCCATAATCACACTGTCCTTTTCGGAAAGCTGGCTCGAAAGGTCTTGATTTTCGAGCTTCACGGTATTGTATTCGTCCATGACTTGGTTCAGCTCGCTCTGCAGTTCCACGCCGTGGGCATAGCTCTCCTGCTTCTGCACCGATACCCGCACTCCATAGTAGAGGCTCACGCCCAAGGCAATCACCAAAAGGATAATCACCCAATAGAGCGTCTTTTCTTTTTTGCGTCCTTCCATATCGTCTTAAGTATTTTTAACAAAACCAACTCCGTTTTTAACATTTCCTTAACACGGAGACGAGCAAAGATAACCTAATTTCGCGAACAAAACACGCCCCGTGAACCTGCTTGCCGATTTACTTTCGTTCCTCTATCCCGGAACCTGCCCCGCCTGCGGAACGCAGCTGCGGCAAGGCGAGGAAGTGCTTTGCGGAAACTGCATGGCCGAACTGCCCTACACCGGCTACGAGAGCCACCGGGACAATCCCGTGGCGCGGAATCTCTGCGCCCGCGTGCCGCTCGAAGCGGCTTGGGCGTTGCTCGATTTTCACCCCAAAGGCAGCGTGCAGACCCTGCTGCACAACCTCAAATACAACCACATGCCGCAGGTGGGGCGTTTCTTGGGCCGGTGCATGGCACAGAAGTGCATGGAGCGTTGTGGATTGGAAGGCATCGACTATGCCGTGCCCGTGCCGCTTCACCCCGCCAAACTGAAAAAGAGAGGCTACAATCAGGCGCTCTGTCTGATAGAGGGAATGCAGGAGATTGTGCCGGTGAAGTCCCTGCCCGATTTGTTGCTGAAGCGCGAGATGACACAGAGTCAGACCAAGAAAGACCGCGTGGCGCGCTGGCAGAACGTGCGCGATGGCTTTGCGCTCAACCGCGAGGTGGCCGCAAGAATCGCCGGCGGGCCGCTGCATATCCTTTTGGTGGACGATGTCATCACCACCGGCGCCACGCTGGAGAGTTGCTGCCGCGAACTGCTCAAGATTCCCGGAGCGAAGGTCTCGGTGGCCGCCGTGGCCACACCCGCATAGCCCCTTTATCGGGGATAGACCTCATCGGGATAATACGTCCTCTGCCAGTTCTTGAGGAAATCTTCCAAATAGTCGGGTTCTATCTTCTTGGTTACGATACGGTTCTGACGGTCCACCACATAGACGGTGGGCGTGGTGGTGATGTCCCACGCATCGTTGTAGTCGAGATTCGATTCCTTTCCGTTCAGATTCACCCAACCCAACAGATTATGGTCGCGGATGTAGCTCTTCCACGCCGGCACGTCGAAATCCTTGCAGACGGCGAACACCTCGAAATCCAAGCTCTTGCCCTTTTCTTCGTAGAGTTTGTGCCAGAGCGGCATGGCCTTCTTGCAATGTCCGCAGGTGAGCGACCAAAAGATGATGACCGAATAGCGCTTGGGCGAGGAAAACACCGACACCCAATTCTGATTGGGCTGCCCTATCGTGGTGTCGGGGCAGTAGAATTCCTTGGGCGTGTTGCCTATCAGAAGCGGTTCCACACGCTCGATGCGCTTGCGGAAGTTCTCCACAATGGCGTTCGAGGCCCAATACGCCTTGCCGCCCAGATAGTATTTCTTGGCCAGATACACCCAAATGGCGTCCTGCCCGATGATTTCCGAACGCTGGTATTCGTCCACGGGATACCACACCAGCATCTTGAACATCTCCTTATTGCATTCGGCCTTGTCTATCAGCCTCTCCCACGCATACTTTATGGAGTCGGGGCTTTGCATGTAAAGCACCTTGTCGTGAAAGTTCTTCACCCTCTGATAGAAGAGCGGCGTGCGCAGCAGCCTGTCGTCGCAGAGGTCGTAGTTGTCGAAATAGTGATTCTTGTAGTATTCGTACTGCCAAAGACGCTTCTCGCCCTCGGGCACGTCCTCGGGAGCCTCGGGCACCTCGGGGTCTTTCTGCGCCGTGAAGATGGAGGCCATGAGATTGCCCGGGTTGCGGGCGGCGAAATCCTCGCGGTCTTTCTCCATTTTGTCGTAGAGGCTGTTGATTTCCTCGCGCAAGGTCTTCTGCCGCACGCTGTCGTGCGCTTCCTCGGCCTCCTTGTACTCGCCCTGCAAGCGGTTCATCTTGCCGTAGTCCTCCTTGCCCAAGTCGGCGAAAGCCTGATACACTTCGTTTTCGGGCGAATCCTTGAACTTAATCGTGGCGTACATATTGGGATAGTCCACCTCGATGCCGATATGCTGGTCTTGGTCGAAGATGAAATCCACGTATTGGTGGTCGGCCGTGATGAGCAGATACATGCCGCCATCCTTGCGCGTGGGGCCCGAAAAGACATAGGTCTTGCTCTTGGCGTCATACACCGCCGTGTCGGTGATGTATTGCGCCGACCAGTTGTAGCGGCCCAGCAGCAGAAGATGATTCATGGAATCGGGATAATGGTTCACCTTGACCCTTATCTCGAAACCCTCCGCGTTTTTCGCGGAAGAAGCGGGAGCGGCATGAAGAGCGGCTCCGCAGACGAAAAAACAAAACGTTGCAAGAAACAAACTTCTTTTCATATCCATATCCTCCTTTATTCTTCTTATTCTCCTATTCTCCGAAATAATCCCCCAAAGCCTTCTCCAAACCGTCCACGCTGTCTATCACCTGCAGAAGAGCGCGGTTGTCGGCCTGCAGATAGCCCGCCTCCTGCATCTTGTCCAGCTGCGCCAGCACGGGGTCGTAGAAACCCTTGGGATTGAGCAGGAAGATAGGCTTGTCTATCTGTTGGAGCTGTTTGAGCACCAAGGTTTCGAACAACTCGTCCAAGGTGCCGTAGGAACCCGGCAGCGCCACGAAAGCGTCGGCCTGCGCCACCAGCATCTCCTTGCGGCGCGACATGGTGCCTACCCTCTCCAAATAGCTGAGATTGGGATGAATCACCTCGAAATCATAATCCTTGAAGAAATCGGGAATGATGCCGTGCACCTCGCCGCCTTCCGACAAAGCCGCATCGGCCAGAATTCCCATGAGCCCGCAGCACGCGCCTCCATACAGAAGCCGCCATTGGCGACGGGCAATCCGGCGTCCCGTTTCGCGCGCCGTTTCGATGAAATCCATGTCGTTGCCCACCGAAGAGGCGCAATACACGCAAACGGTCTTTTTCTTTTCCATATCCACAGTTATTTGGCAATCCAATATTCGGGATTGATTTTCTCGGTGCCTTTCCACAGCTGGAACTGCAACTCGGTCTTGTCTTCCTCCCTGTCGTAATACACCCGCCCTATCTTCTGCTTGGTCTCCACCTTCTGCCCCTGCTGCACATACACTTGGTCGAGGTTGGCATACACGCTGATATACCCGCCGTGACGCACCATGACGAACTTGAGCCCGTATACCGAGCCTATGCTCGCCACCTCGCCCTGAAACACCGCCCGCGCCGAAGCACCTTTCTCGGTGAGGATGTCGATGCCGTTGTTGGTGACCGTGACGCTCGGTACCATCGGATGCGGGTGTGTGCCGAAACGCCCCGAAATGGTGCCGCGTTCCAATGGCCACGGCAATTTTCCCTTGTTGCTCTCGAAATTGCCCGAAAGAGCCTTTTCGGCGGGCGTGAGCGCATAGGCGGTCTTGTTGGCCGTGGCCGACGCCCCGTTCTTCTGCGCGTTGGCCTGCGAACGGCGCACCTCCTCTTCGATAAGCTTCTTGATTTTGGCGTTCAGCTCGTTCACCTTCTTCTGCTGGTCGGACAGCTTCTTCTTGAGCGTCTTTTCCTGACTCTTGAGCTGCGACACGATGCGGTTCTTCTCCTTCTGCTCCTGTTCGAGCTTCTTCTTCTCGCGCTGCTGGTCGTTCATCAGACGCTGCTTGCCCGCCCTTTCCTCCTCCAAACTCTCGCGGCTGGTCTTAAGCACGGCCTGCTTTTCGTTTATCAGGTCTACCTGCTTGCGTATATACTCGTTATATTGGCTGATGTAGCGGATGCGCCGCACCGCCTGATTGAAATCGCGCGAGGAAAGGATGAACATGAGCGAGGAATAGCGGTTGCGGTGCCGGTACGACGACACGATGAGTTTGGCGTATTCGGCGCGCAGGTTCTCCACATCGCGGCTCAGTCGGGTGATTTTGTTTTCGAGCTTGTTGATTTCGCGGTTGGTGAGCGCCACTTCCTGATTGAGCCCGTTGATGAGCTTCTTGCGCTTGTCGATATTGCTGTTGAGCAGCTGCAACTGCGCGGTGGTGGCCTTCTTCTTCGACTGGGTCTGATTGAGCTGCTTGGAAGTCTGCGCGATTTCCTGCTCCAGCTTCTTCTTGTTGGCCTCGAGGGTCTTGCGGTCCTGTCCCCGCAAAGGAGAGGCGCACAGCAAGGCTGCACAGAGCAAGAGGGTTATATGTTTGAAAGACATCATACTATTCCATATATAAGGCGATGCTGTCGGCCATCATCTGCCGGCTTTCGCGCAGAAGCCCGTGATTGAACTCCACCTTGGTGGAGGCATCGAAATTCATCGGATAGGTGAGCGGAGCGTTCCACTTCACCTTGGTATAGCGGATGCGCGCCTTCACCATCTCCTGTTCGTTAAGCGAAAGCCGGCACTCGAAACCGTTGTCTTCGAGGTAGCGCATTTCGGCCTGCATCTCGCTGCCCTTTTCCTTATAGGCCACCGTCATGCCCCGCAGACGGAAATCGGCCTTGCCCACCACGGCCCGCCATGCGATGCTGTCGGCCACGATGCCCCTTATCGTCCAAGCCTCGGCTGTGCTCGCGGCCAAAGTCCGCTCGCCCGTCAGCATTCCCGTGTCTATCTGCCTCAGAAACAAGCACTGCACAAAGCGGAACATCTGCGGCAGGGCACGTCCGTCCGCCGCCCCCGTGTCGCTGTACACCACCGCCGCATTGTCGAACTTATTCCAGATGATGAGCGTGTCGGGCGTGATACGGTAGCGGATGGGCTCGATGAAGAATTTGGTGAAGTTGCCCCAAATCACCTCCCCGTCGGCGATACGCAGCTGACCGCCCAGCGAAACCTCGGTCTTGCCGAATTGAATCTTTATGTCCAAAGGCGTGGAGAACGTCTCGAAGCGGGTATTGTACTGCATCGCATTGCGCAGGATGAAATCCACGGAATCCCTGGCCTGCAGGGCGATTTCCTCGTCCATGACGAAACTTTGGTTCTGCCATGCGTTGTCCTTGCGCTCGTCCTGACACGCCACCGCGCCCCACAGCAGAAAAACGGCCACCAAGCCGCGTATTATTCTCCTTGCATCCATGTTTCGGGTTCCTCCATTTTTTGCCGGATACGGGCGGCCTCTTCGGGGAGGGCCCGTGCGGCGGCCTTTTTCCAAGCCTCCGGAGCCTTGTCCCTGTCGCCCGCCTTATACAGAATATCGCCGTAGTGCTCCCACACCGTGGCATCCTTGTCCGCCCCGTTGTCCAAGGCGGCCTTTACGTAGAACTTGGCCTTGTCGTAGCGCCCCATGCGGAACAACACCCAGCCGTAGGTATCGAGGAACGTGGGGTTGGAGGGCTGCTCCTTGCACAGTTTGGCCGCCAGCATCTCGGCCTTGCCGAGATCCCTGCCCGCCAACGCCAGGTAGTAGGCGTAGTTGTTGCGCACGTAAGGGTCGTCGGGCTCAAGCTCGAACAGGCTCTCGTAGGCCTTGAGGCTTTCTTCGAGATTGCCGAGGTCGAAGGAAGCGTCGCCTATAATCTGTAGGTTCACTTTGTCGATGAAAGGCTCGCGGGCATAGTTGCGGGCGAGGCTGCCTCGCGCATAGCCGAGCGCGGCGGCGGAATTTCCGCTCATGGCCTCCGCCAAGGCCGCATACATCAAGGGAGCGGGCTGTTCGGGAAAGCGCGTGGCAGCCTCGCCCGAGAAGGCTCGCAGACGCGCCGTGTCTCCCGACGCCTGGCAAGCGTAGAGCATCAGGTTCCATACCGGATAGACCGAGGAGTCGAGAGACAGGGCGCGTTCCAAAAGAGGAATCGCCTCGTCTATCTTTTCGGTGAGTATCAAAAATTTGGCATGGGCGAAGAAACCCTGCGGCTCGTTGGGATGCGTGGCGTTGAGCGCCTTGAAGAGCCGCGAAGCCTGCGAAAGAATCTCGGCGGCGGGCTTGCTGCGGTCGTCCTCGGAATAATAGGTCTGCAACACCGTCGACTTGGTCTGAAAGTCGAGCGCGGGGTTCTGCACGGCCTTTTCCAACGCATGGAAAGCCTGTTTCCCGTCGCCCACATGCCGGTAGTAGTCGGCCAACGAAATATAGATATAAGGGTCGTCCGGCTTGATTTCGAGCACCTTCTTAAGACACACCAAGGCCTGCTTGTATTTCTTCTCCTTGATGTACATCTGCGCCAGCATCTCCAGATACTTGGTCTCCCCTGGCATGGCCACGCTGATACGCTCTATCTCCGCACGCGCCGCCTTGGCGTTCCCCATACCCATATAGAGCTTGTATTTCTGCATAGTCCATTCGTCGGCAAAGCCGAGACGCGCCTCCAAGCGGTCGTAGACCTCTATGGCTCGCGGCAGGTTCTCGGTGAGCACATACATATTGGCTTCCTCGTAGAAATAGTCGGGATTGTAGGGCTTCATCGCCTGCAACCTGCGGAACACCTCGGCGGCCTTGGCATATTGCCGCGAATTCTTGTATATCTCGGTGACGAGCAAGGCGAACCATTCGTTTTCGGGGTCGAGGGAAGCGGCTCTTTCGGCATACATCAGAGCCTGCGAATACTGTTTGCGTTCGGCCAGAAGAACGGCCACCTGATAGGCGGCGGTGGCGTTGCCGGGGTCTTTGTCGAGCAA
>CAMWVZ010000036.1 GCA_947177845.1 uncultured Bacteroidales bacterium
GTTTTACGGGTCTGGCGGACGAGGAGGATGCTGAATTCGTAGAGGAGCCACATGGGGAGGGAGACGGCGGTGAGGGTGATGACGTCGGAGGTGGGCGTGATGACGGCGGCCACGATAAGGATGAGGACGATGGCGTGGCGGCGGTATTTTTTCATGAAGGAGGCCGAAAGGAAGCCCAATTTGGCGAACAACCAGCACAGTACGGGTATCTCGAACACCGCGCCCATGCTCAGAAGCATCGTGAAAAAGGTGGAGATGTAGGATTTGAGCGAAATGAGGTTCTCCACTTCCGCATCCACCTGATAGGTGCCTAAAAAGCGGAATGTGAGCGGAAAAATCAGGAAATACGCCACCACCACGCCCACCATGAACATCAGGTAGCCGCCCCCCACCACACGCAGGGAATACTTGCGTTCGTCGGCGTAGAGCGCGGGAGAAACGAAGCGGAAAAGCTGATAGAGGATGTAGGGCGAGGCGCAGAGAATACCTGCACAGAATGAGGCTTTTATATGGGTGAGGAACTGTCCGGCCAAGGCGGTGTTGATGAGGCGGATATGAAAGCTGGAGGAAGCTCCTCCGGAGAAGGGTGCGCTCAACCTATCCAACCAATGGTAGATGAAGAAGCCGGGGTCCTGCGGGGCGAGGATGACGGCGAAAAGCCTCTCCTTGAAGCAAAAGGCCACCACGGTGAAAAGCATCGTCACGGCCAAAATCTTGATGAGGGCCGAGCGCAACACATCCAAATGGCTCCAAAAGGACATTTCCTGCTGTGCCATGCGAGGGATTTATTCGGGATTATTCGCCTTTGGAGGCGTCTTTTGGGGTGTCTGAAGCGTTTTCATCTTTGTCGAAGCCGTTCATTCCTTCCTTGAACGAGCGTATGCCCTTGCCCAAGCCTTTCATCAGTTCGGGAATCTTGCGGCCTCCGAAGAACAACAGCACCACCAAGGCAATCACGAGGATTTCCGTCCAGCCGATTCCTCCTAAAAACAAGAGTTTCATTTTTGCAGTTTTTATATTAATATTGAGTGTACGCGGGGTTATTTTCTTATACGCTTTATTTTTCAGAGGCGGAGCTACTTTCGGAGGCGCGGAGCCAACAGGTTGATGAAAAGCCAGCCGCCGACAATCTGCACCAACATTCCCGGAATGCCGATACGGAAATCCTGCAAGGCCACATACAAATCGCCCTTCATCGCCCACTCTCCCAAAGTGCCCAAAACCTGATAACCCAATACGATGCCTATGAGAACCAAGAGGTTGGCACGGCGGAAATGCGAGGCGGCATAGCCGGCGAGCACGGCCAACAGCACCGATTTGAGCAGAATGGCGGGGAGGGATTCGGCGGCGGGCATCCCGAAAAGCAGGGAATTGACCACAGGCGAAATCAAGGCCGTGAGCAAGCCCACGTTGCGCCCGTAGAGGAAAGCCCCCGTGAGCGTGAAAAAGTAGATGGGCAGCCACCGCAAGCCGCCCTGCGGTATAAAATGGCACAGTTGCGGCAGCACGATGTTGCCGACAATGAAGAGCGAAGCCACCGCATAGGTCTTCGCTTGCTTAAAAGACAATGTAATCGGTTGAATGGTTGTTGTCTGCATAGTTTATTCGGTCTTCGGTCGGTTGTTTGAACGGATGAATTCTTCTATCAGCGGAAGGCAGGCCTCGGCGGTGGACGCAGAGGCGCAAAGCTTCTCCACGGGGCAGAAATCGGTGCGGGAACGATTCACAATCCCATCCACCTCTTCTTCATACTGCACCTCAACGCCATGTGCAAGAAGCATTTGCAAGGCGGGGCGACTGATTATCCCCGTGCGTACCCGCTTCACCCCACCCACCACCATCATGGCGGCGGCACCTTTCCCCACCACCTTGTCCGCAAGGGAAGCGCGGAGGAGGAGCGCGGGAGAACGACGCAGGAGTGTAAAGAGCGGCCTTACCCCGCGCTCCTTGCTCGTGGTGATTTCACCATCGGCACTTTTCACCACCAACGTATAGCCTCCCTCCTGCAACATCGTCCACAAATCATCGTGCATCATAAACGCCCTTGTTTGAGGTCTTCGGCAAAACGGTCTATACGCTCCAATTCGAGCGGAATGTCGATGTTCTGCGGGCAATGCGTCACGCACCGGCGGCAACCTATGCAATGGTCGGCCTGCCGCAAGGCGGGCACCGCACGGTCGTAGCCCACCAAAAACGCCCGACGCGCCTTGCGGTAGTTCTCGTCCTGCGAGCTTTCGGGCAGATTGCCTTCGTTCACACACTTGTTGTAGTAGGTGAGAATGCTCGGAATATCAATACCGTAAGGACAAGGCATACAATACTTGCAGTCGTTGCAGGGCACGGTGGGATAGCGCATCATGAGGTCGGCGGTTTCGTAGAGAAACTCCATCTCCTCTTCGGTGAGCGGCTGCAACGGACAGTAGGAACGCAAGTTGTCTTCCAAATGTTCCATATAGGTCATGCCGCTCAACACCGTGAGCACACCCGGATGCGTACCCGCGAAACGGAACGCCCACGAAGCCACGCTCTTTTCGGGCTCCCGCTGCTTGAGACGCGCCACGATATGGTCGTGCACCTTCGACAGACGGCCTCCCAACAAAGGCTCCATGATGACGGCGGGAATGCCCCGTTTCTCGAGTTCGCCGTAGAGATATTCGGCATTGGTGTTGCGGGGGTTGATTTCCTTGGCGTGCTTCCAGTCCAAGTAGTTGAGCTGAATCTGCACGAAATCCCATTGATATTTGTCGTGTTCGGCCAAGGCGCGGTCGAAAACGGCGATGTCGCCATGATAGGAGAAGCCCAAGTTGCGGATCCGTCCCGCTTCGCGCTCCTTCATCAAAAACTTGAGCATCCCGTTGTGGATGTAGCGCTCCTCGAACTCCTTCATGCCGTCCTCGCCCATACCGATAGCGTGCAGCAGCATATAGTCGATATGGTCGGTCTGCAACTCCTTGAAAGAGTTGTGATACATTTTTACCGAAGCCCTGTGGCTCCATGTGGAGGGGGCGAAATTCGACAATTTGGTGGCGATGAAATATTTGTCGCGGGGATGGCGGGAAAGGGCGATGCCCGTGGCGCGTTCGGAAAGGCCTTTGCAATAGGCGGGCGAAGTATCGAAATAGTTGACACCGTGTGCAATAGCCGTATCCACCAAACGGTTCACGGCTTCCTGATCTATCTCCTCCCCTTTGTCGCCCGTCAGGGTCGGCCAACGCATACAGCCGTAGCCCAAAATCGACACCTTGTCGTGGGTCTTGGGGTTTTCCCGATAGGTCATCTTGTCGGTGGGAATGGGACCCGTTTCGGTTCCCTCCGCACGCAAACCAGCTTGTTTCCGGCACGAGGCCGCCAGCGCGCCCCCTGCCACGGCTGCCGTGCCCAAGCCCATGCGCTTGAGGAATTCACGGCGGCTCATCGTATTCCAAGTTTGCTTGGCTTCTGCGCATGGCTTAACGAAAATATTCTTCGTTTTCATCTTCATTTGCTTTAGAGGGTACGATGTATTTCGTTGCCTTCCACATAAATGGCACTGAAAGGACGTGAGGGACAAAGGTTCTCGCAAGCGCCGCAGCCTATGCAACGTTCTTCGTTCACCACGGGAATCTTGGGCGAGAACGGGTCGCCGGCCACCGAGGGCACCATTTGAATGGCTCCCGAAGGACAGTGACGCGCGCAGTTGCCGCACTCCACGCCTTTGGTGAGGGGCAGGCAGTTTTCTTTCACCCACACGGCCCGTCCGATTTGAATGGAGGTTTTCTGCGCCTTGTTGATGGGGTGGAACGCACCGGCGGGGCACACTTCCGAACACTTGGTGCATTCGGGGCGGCAATAGCCTCTTTCGTAGGACGATTCGGGCTGCATGAAGGTCTTGAGGTCGGAGGAGGGGCGCAACACGCCGTTGGGACAGTTGGCCACGCAAAGCTGACAGCCCACGCAATGCCTTTCCATATGCCACAGACCCACCGAGCCGGGAGGCACGATGCGGGTGTGGCGGCGGGGTGCCTTTTTGTCGAGAATTACGGCCAAACCGCCGTCCACGGTCTTTTCCTGCGCCTGTGCAAGCGCGCTTGTGCCCAAAGCCGCCGTAGCCACCAAGAAATTACGCCGTCCCTTGTCGGGGGCGGTGTCGCCTTCGGCAGAGCTTTTTGCAGGGTGGCTGAATGTGATGGCTTTCTCGTGACACTGGTCGATGCAATCCATGCAGCCCACGCAACGGCTGTAGTCGACCACGTGGTTTTCGGCATCGATGCACTGTGCCTTGCACTGACGGGCGCATAAGCCACAATTCACACATTTGCTTGTGTTTATAATAGGCTTAAACCAAGCGAAACGCGAGAGGAAACCCAGCACCGTGCCCACGGGACAAATGGTGTTGCAATAGAGGCGACCCTTGCGCCAAGCCAGCACCGCCAAGACCACGAACAGCACGCAGGCGGCCACGAAAAGCGCCACATTCCGAATCCAAATGTCGGTGCGGTGGAAAGCGTAGCTGTCCGCACGCTCGGCAAGGGCGGCCAACAGATTGTTGCCCCACGCCCACACGGGTGCGAAAAGGTTTTGCGCGATGATGCCGTAGGTGCCGTAGGGAGCCAGCAGCGCCACCACCGACCCTATGCCGAAAATCACGGCCATCACAAACACACCCAGCATAATGTAGCGCAAGATGTTGTGCGCCTTCGCATAGCGGAGACGGAAACGGTGTTTCTTGCGGCGGGCGCTGAGCCGGTTGAAAATATCCTGAAACACGCCCAGCGGACAGATTACCGAGCAATACACACGCCCGAACAAAAGCGTGAGCAGCACGAGGGCAATCACCACGCCCACATTCAACGCCAAAACGGCGGGGAAAAACTGAATTTTGGCCATCCACCCCCACCACGACTGCGCCAAACCCGTAAAATCGAGAAACAGCAGCGTGATTCCGACAAAGAACACGAGGGCGAGAACGGTCCGTATCTTTCGAAGCATCCCTGTATGGTTTTAATTACTCTTCAATCAAGTATTTTTCTATCATCTCATCGGGGAAGGGGGCGGGGCGACGGCTTTCCATGTTGAAGTAATAGCCTGTCTGCCAAGCGGTGGCGTATACCTTGTCGCCTTCCTCAATCACGAACTCGGCTTTCCAGCGGCCTTTGCGCGTGAGCCATATCCAGCACCGGCCCTGCGGCTTGCAACCGAAGGTAACGGGGTGTTTGTATTGGATATGCGTCTCTCCCAAAATGGGCGAGGAATGGCTTTTGAGCATTTCGGTGAGCGGAAAGTATTTGTCGAGGATAGCCATTCGCATATCCTCCAACCATTTGATATATACAGTATTGCTGATAATCTGCATATAGTCCACATCGTAGGTGTGCACCACGATGGGCATCTCCACATACATCTTGCGCGCTTCGTCCATAGCCGTCAATTATGCTTACCGCGAATATACTATTTTTTGAAGTTAGCGGGGATATTTTTTGTGGAAGATGAGGGTTTGGACGAGGGCGCGGGTGGCAAGGAAGGCGAGGAAGGCCGTCCATAGGGCGCGGTTGCCGCCGGCGGGCCATAGGAAATAGAGGCCGAGGAACACCGTCAGGGCGATAAGCATGGTGAGCACCAGTTGACGGGAAAGGGTGGTGCCGACAAACACGCCGTCCCACATAAAGGCCGCGAAGCCCGCTATCGGCGTGAGCGCCGCCCACGGCAGGAAGCCGGCGGCAACCGCGCGCACCGCTTCTTCGTTGGTAAGGAGGGCGATAATCGCGTTTCCGAACAGCAGGTAGACGAGCGTGACCGAAACGGCGAGCCCCGCACCCCACCTCATCACAATCTTCACGCACCTGCGCAACGAAGGCAGGTCGGCCGCACCGAGGAACTTGCCCGCAAGCGCTTCGGCGCTGAAAGCGAAACCATCGGCCAGATAAGAGAAGAAGTAGAAAAACTGCATCAGAATGGTGTTGGCGGCCAAGACCACGGCTCCCTGCGCCGCCCCCGCCTTGGTGAACCATGTCGTCATCACGATAAAACACAAGCCCCGCAACATCATATCCCGATTGACGACAAAAAAGCGTTTGAGCGGCTTGGGCTCGAACACATCGCCTCGGGAAACACGCGCCAGACGGTATTTGCGCAGGAACAGAAGCCCCACGCCGAAGCCCGCCCACTGCGCCGTGAGCGTCCCCACGGCCACGCCCGGAATCTGCCACTTGAGCCCTATCACCAACCCCAGACTCACCAATATATTAATAATATTTATAACAAGCGAGGTCCACATCAACATCCGCGAATTCTGCATACCCAAAAACCAGCCCGAAAGCGCGTAGGTGGCCAAGACCGCGGGGGCTCCGTAAATCAGAATTTTGAAATATTGTCCGGCAAAAACCGCCGTTTCGGGGTCTGCGGCTATAATCTTCTGCATCAACCACAAAAGAGGAGTTTGCAGCGCCACGAGCGCCAAGCCTATCAACACACCCACGCCCAAAGAACGATAGAGCGTGAGAGTCTGCTCGCGGGTGTCGGCAGCTCCATAGGCCTGCGCCGCCAAGCCCGACGCGCCGGTACGCAGGAAGCCGAAAAGCCAGTAAATCATATTGAACATCACGCCGCCCACGGCAATGGCACCGATATACACGGGGCTCCCCATATGTCCCGTAATGGCTGTGTCGACCAAAGCCAGCACAGGAGTGGTGATATTGGCCACAATGGCCGGTATCCCGATTCTGAGAATATCCTTATTGAGCGAAGACATAATGTTTCAAGGCACGCTCAACCGCCTAAATATTCCGCATCGCGGCGGCTACGAAAGCGATGAAGAGGGGGTGCGGGTTTTCGACCGTGCTTTTGTATTCGGGGTGATACTGCACGCCCACGAAAAACGGGTGTTCGGGTATCTCCACTGCTTCCACACGGGTGATTTTCTTGCCCGAAGCGTCTTTGCCGACATTCACGCCCGCCATCTTCATGCCCGCCTTCTCGAAGTCCTTGACATAGGCGTTGTTGAATTCGTAGCGGTGGCGGTGGCGTTCGGAAATGGCATCCTTGCCGTAGATTTCCGCCAACAGGCTGCCTTTCTTGAGCGAACAGGGATAGGCGCCCAAACGCATCGTGCCGCCCATATTCTTGACATTCTTCTGATTATCCATGATATGGATGACCGGATAATGCGTCTTGAGATTCATTTCGGTGGAATCGGCGTCTTTCCAGCCCAGCACGTTGCGGGCGAACTCTATCACGCTGCACTGCATTCCCAAGCAGATGCCGAGGAAGGGAACGCGGCGGGTGCGGGCGTATTCGATGGCGGCGAGCTTGCCGGCGATGCCGCGTTTGCCGAACCCGGGCGCCACCAGAACGCCCTGACAATCACCCAACATCTTCTCCACATTCGCTTTGTTGAGCTGTTCGGAATGCACCATTTTCACCTGCACCTTGCAGGAATTCATGACCCCCGCCTGTAAAAAAGCCTCCAAAATGGACTTGTAGGCATCGTGAAGCTCCACGTATTTGCCCACCAGCGCAATCTTCACTTCGTGGCGCGGATGCTCCAGACGGCGCAGGAAAACCCGCCACGGCGTAAGGTTGGGCTTGCCGCCGTAGGGCAGCCTGAGGGTGCGCAGCACTTCGCGGTCGAGCCCTTCCTGCATCATCAACAACGGCACTTCGTAGATGCTTTTGGCATCGCGGCTCTCGATGACGCATTCGGGACGCACATTGCAGAAAAGCGCCACCTTGTCGCGCGCGCTGCGGCTTATGGGGTGTTCGGTGCGGCAGACAATCATGTCGGGCTGCAAGCCTTGTTCCAGCATCGCCTTCACCGAGTGCTGGGTAGGCTTGGTTTTGAGCTCGCCCGCGGCCGCCAGATAGGGCATATAGGTGAGGTGTATCACCATCACGTCGTCGGGGCTTTCCCATGTGAGCTGGCGCACGGCCTCGATATAGGGCAAGGATTCGATGTCGCCCACAGTGCCGCCTATTTCGGTGATTATCAAATCGAATTTACCACCCTCGGCCAAGAGTTTGATGCGGCGTTTGATTTCGTCGGTGATGTGGGGAACCACCTGCACGGTGCTGCCGAGGTAGTCGCCGCGCCGTTCCTTTTCAATAACGGATTGATAGACACGCCCCGTGGTGACGTTGTTGGCCTGGGAGGTGGGGATGTTGGTGAAGCGTTCGTAATGCCCCAGGTCGAGGTCGGTTTCGGCGCCGTCTTCGGTTACGTAGCATTCGCCGTGTTCGTAGGGGTTGAGCGTGCCCGGGTCGATGTTGATGTAGGGGTCGAGCTTCTGAATGGTGGTCTTATAGCCACGGGAGAGCAACAGCCGCGCCAAAGACGCGGAAATGATGCCTTTACCCAACGAAGAGGCCACTCCGCCGGTAACGAAGATGAATTTTGTGGTACGCTTGTGCATGGGTCTATCCTTT
>CAMWVZ010000037.1 GCA_947177845.1 uncultured Bacteroidales bacterium
GAGAGACTTGTGTTTCTCAAAAAAATCGCTGGTTCTGTCCAGAGCGACTTCCACTTCTTCTACGGCTTTTTCGCCTTTTCTTGCATTTTCTGCCATAATGTACAATGAAATTAGGGCGGCAAAGGTAGCAAAAATCCTTGAGAATTTTACATGCAGATACGAAAAAGGCTCTCGGTTTCACCGAGAGCCTTTTTTATTGTCGTGCCCAAGACAAGACTCGAACTTGCACTTCATTGCTGAAACTAGTCCCTGAAACTAGCGCGTCTACCAATTCCGCCACTTGGGCTTTCGCGAAACCTTATCGCGAAGTTTCATGTGCCCGGAACAAGACTCGAACTTGCACGTCGAAACCGACACTACCCCCTCAAAGTAGCGCGTCTACCAATTCCGCCATCCGGGCAATGGAGGGCGCAAAGGTAGGCTTTTTTTAATTTAAAACAAAACTTGCGGGGAGGAGTTACGAAAAAATCATCTCCGTCAAGGCTTCGAAGAGGGGCGAGGGGCGTTGCAGGGCCTTGTAGGCATTCAGGGCTTTTTCCCGAAAGAGGAGCGCCTGACTCCGGGCAAAGGCTTCGCCGCCGGACCGTTTTATCTTATCTATAAGATTGTCGGGCTGTCCCTCGCTTTCGCCCAAGGCTTCCAAGTCGCGGAAGAAGGCCTCCTTTTCCTGTGCGGAAGCATTTTCCAACATATACAGGGCGGGCAGGGTGAGTTTCCCTTCGCGCAAATCGTTGCCGTAGAGTTTGCCGCTGGGGGCGCAGGTGTCCAAGTCCAGCAAATCGTCTTGAATCTGAAAGGCGATGCCCAGATTGTTGCCGATTTCTTCGCACAGACGCAGCTGTTCGGGAGAGGCGCCGGCGGTGAGGGCGCCGCAGTGGCAGCAACAACGGAACAGGGCGGCGGTCTTGCATTCCACCACGCGGTAGTAGGTCTGATAATTGGCCTGCGGGTTGCGGGCGTATTGCAGTTGGAGCAACTCGCCTTCGCTCATGCGGCGTATGGCTTCCACCAAAATACGCAGCATCTTGTGTTCGCCTTTGTCGTAGGCGTTCAGAAAGGCGTGCGCCAAGAGGTAGTCGCCGGCCAACACCGCGGTCTTGTTGCCGAAGAGGGCGCGCACCGAGGCGTTCCCCCTCCGCATGTCGGCCATGTCGACCACATCGTCGTGCACCAAGGAGGCGGCGTGTACAATCTCCACCAAAGAAGCGGCCAGATAGGCTTGTTCACTCACCTCCTCCCGAAAGAGCTTGTGGGTGAGGAACACCAAAAGCGGCCGAAGCTGCTTGCCTTTCGATTTGAAAATCTGTCGGCAGATAGGCTCGATAACGGGGAAATCCCCTTGGATAAGGGTACGGAACTTCGCTTCGAACAAGCCGAATTCCTTGGAAAGTTCCTGATGAAGATCCGTAGTCATATTTCCTATATTTATTTCTTGAGACTGAACGCCAAAGCGTAGAGTTTGATTTGCTTGAGCATGGCGTTCAGACCGTTGGAACGGGTGGGGGAGAGGTGTTCCTTCAAGCCGATTTTCTCGAGGAAATCGGTGGGCGCGGCCACCACATCCTGCGGGGTCTCGCCCGAGAAAACCTCTATCAGCAGCGAAGCGATGCCTTTGGTTATCACCGCGTCGGAATCGGCTTCGAAATACATCTTCCCGTCCTTGAGTTCCGCCTTGATCCACACCCGCGACTGACAGCCCTTAATCAGCAGGGATTCGCTTTTCTCGCCGTCGGGCAATACGGGGCAGGAACGTCCCTTTTCAATCAACAGGTTATAACGGTCCATCCAGTCCTCGAAAGCGGAGAACTCCTCCACAATGCGGTTTTGCTTTTCCAATATGCTCATCTTAATAGCCGTATTTCTCGTTCCACAATCCTTTCAATCTCGCCCGCATCTCCCGTTCCTTGGGGTTGTCGCCCGGTTCGTAGAACACCGAACCTTCGAGCCCGGCGGGCAGAAACTCCAAGTCGGTGAAATTGTCCTCGTAGTCGTGCGCGTAGCGGTAGCCGTCGTGATACCCCAAATCTTTCATCAGGCGGGTGGGCGCGTTGCGCAGATGCAGAGGCACCGGCAAATCGCCCGTCTCCTTGATTTTCGCCAAGGCGTTGTCTATGGCCAGATACGAAGCGTTGCTCTTGGGCGAGCAGGCCAGATATACCGCCGTCTGACTGAGCGTGATGCGACATTCGGGATAGCCTATCTTGTGCACCGTGTCGAAGCAGGCGTTGGCCAGCAGAAGCGCGTTGGGATTGGCGTTGCCTATATCTTCGGAGGCCAAAATCACCATGCGCCGCGCAATGAACTTGACATCCTCGCCCGCCGCCAGCATTCTCGCCAGATAATACACCGCCGCATTGGGGTCGCTTCCCCGCAACGACTTGATGAAGGCCGAGATGATGTCGTAGTGGTTCTCGCCGTTTTTGTCGTAGACGGCCAAATTCTGTTGGATGAGATCGGTAACCGTCTTGTTGGTGATGACCCATTCCTTGATTTTTCCCTCGTTGCCGAGACGGATTCCCTCGCTCACCACCAGTTCCACGGCATTGAGCAGCTTGCGTCCGTCGCCTCCCGAAATCCGCTTCAGCGAATCGCTTTCCTTGAGGATGATTTTGACGGGTGTGAAGCGCTGCACGTGTTGGATGGCCCTTTCGAGCATGGTGTCGGTCTCGGCGTCGGAAAGCGGTTGGAGCACATATACTTGGCAGCGCGAAAGCAAGGGGGAGATAACTTCGAACGAAGGGTTCTCGGTGGTGGCGCCGATAAAGGTGATGGAGCCTTTTTCCACCGCGCCCAAAAGCGAGTCTTGCTGCGATTTGTTGAAACGGTGGATTTCGTCGATGAACAGAATGGGACGGCCCGATTTTCGCATGGCTTCGGGACGTGCGGCTTCGGCGGCTTCTTCGTTGGCGAAGAGCGAGTTGAGGCGTTGCAGGTTCTGCTTCTGTACGGCCTCGGCCTTGTCGAGCACCTCGCGCACGTCTTTCACGCCCGCCATAACGGCGCTCAACGTAAAGAAAGGACGGTCGAGCGACTTGGAAATCAGATAGGCCAAGGTGGTCTTGCCCACGCCCGGCGGGCCCCACAGAATCATCGAGGGCAGGTCGCCGGAAAGTATCGCCTTGCGCAAAACGGCATCGGGACCCATAAGATGGGTCTGTCCGATATATTCATCTATGTGCTGGGGCCGTAGCTGTTCGGCCAAGGGCGGGTTCATAAACTTTTACTTATATCTGTCAAGCCAGCAGGAACACCGTATTCTTCTTATGCAGCAGGCAACCTTGCTTGCGCCATTGCTCCACGGTCATGCTGCGGATAAACTCCTGCTCGGTGGTAATCTCGCTGGCCACGCACAACCGGGTTCCGGCATGGCAGGTATTCACGATAGCCTCCCACATGTTTTGGCTCCGATAGGGCGTCTCTATAAAAATCTGGGTCTGCCCGGAGCGCGTGGCCGCTTCGAGCCGCCGCAGCTTTTCGTCGCGTTCGGCCGCCTTCACGGGCAGATAGCCGTGAAAGCAGAAGTTCTGTCCGTTGAAGCCCGAAGCCATGAGCGCCATGAAAATCGAGGACGGTCCGCTCAACGGCACCACCTGCCACCCCTTGCGGTGCGCCCATTCCACGGCCAGATTGCCGGGGTCGGCCACACAGGGAAGCCCCGCCTCCGACATCACCCCTATATCCTGCCCCTCAAGCGCGTCCAAATCCACATCCTGCTTGGCCAAGACCTCCTCCAGCGAGGCTTCGCGCGTATGCTCGTTCAGTTCCACGAACAGCACCTCTTCGAACGCCACCCAGTAGCCTATTTTACGAAGAAACCTCCGAGCCGATTTCACGTCTTCCACGAAAAAGGCACGAAGGTGTTGTATACGTTCAAGATAGCGGGCGGGTAGAACTTCCGCGAAGTCCGTGTCGCCCAAGCAGGTGGGCAACAAAAACAATTTCATCAACTCTTGATTTTTTTCTCTAATTCCTCCACCATCAACTTGAAGTTCTTGTCGGTTTCCAAGAGGTTGTTCACCGTCTTGTAGGCGTGGAGCACGGTGGCGTGGTCGCGCTTACCGCATTGCGCCCCGATGGAGGCCAGCGAAGCCTTGGTGTGCTTCTTGGCGAAGTACATCGCCAGCTGACGGGCCGTCACCACCTCGCGGCGACGGGTATTGGAGTTGATTTTGTCTACGGGCAGGTCGAAATGGTCGCAAATCACCTTTTGGATATAGTCGATGGAAATCTCCTTGACCGAATTGTGCACGATTTGGTCTATCATCTTGCGCGCCAGCTCCATGGTGATGGTCTTCTTGTTGAGGATAGACTGCGCCAGAAGCGAATTGAGCACGCCTTCCATTTCGCGGATGTTGGTGGAGATGCTGTATGCGATGTATTCGATGATGTCCTGCGGCATTTCCACACCGTTCGATTCGAGTTTCTTCTTGAGAATGGCGATGCGGGTCTCCACCTCGGGCACGGCCAAATCGGCGGCCAAGCCCCATTTGAAACGCGAGAGCAGACGTTGTTCTATGCCCTGCAATTCTACGGGCGGTTTGTCGGACGAGATGACAAGCTGTTTGCCGCTTTGGTGCAGCTGGTTGAAAATCTGGAAGAAAGCGTCCTGCGTTTTCTCTTTCCCCGCCAGCTTGTGTATATCGTCAATCAATAAAACGTCGATAAGTTGGTAGAAATGCGTGAAGTCGTTGGTGTTCTTGGCGTTGCAGGCCGTTACAAACTGCTGGGTAAACAACTCGGCCGATACGTAGAGCACCGTCAGGTCGGGGTGGTTCATCTTGGTCTGAAGCCCTATGGCGTTCATCAAGTGGGTCTTGCCCAAACCTGTGGGACTGTGGAGAAACAAAGGATTGAAAGCCGTCTTGCCCGGATTCTCGGCAATGGCGTAGCCGGCCGAACGAGCCAGACGGTTGCAGTCGCCCTCCACGAAATTCTCGAACGAAAGGTTTTCGTTGAGCTGGGAGTTGATTTTTATCTTCTTGATTCCCGGAATGATGAAAGGGTCGGGTAGTTGGTCTCTGGAGGGTACGGGCATGACGATAGAGGGGTTTCGGGTCTCGTTTTTAAAACTGCTTGGCACCCGGAGTCCATAAGGATTGGTGGAGTCCATCACCATAGAGTATTCCAAACGGCCTTCGGGACCGAGCGTGCGGCGGATAGTGGAACGGAGCAGGGACACGTAGTGTTCTTCCAGCCATTCGTAGAAGAACGGGCTCGGCACCTGAATGGTAAGGGTATGGCCTTCCAGCTTGACGGGTTTGATAGGCGCGAACCACATGCGGAAGTTGTTCGAGTCGCCCAAGTTGTCCCGAAAAATCTTCAGGCACTCATTCCATACACTTATATAGGTTTGTTCCATTTTCGTTGCCATAGTTGGGAGCGGAAAAGCGGAAACCGGATGTAAAAAGCTTGTTGATAAATAAAGTTGTCAACAACCGATTGTTCGTTTTTCCGTGGTGCAAATGTGGGTAAAAAAAAGTAAGAAAAAAAATGATTTCGCTCTTGTTTTTTATGAAAATTTAGTTAGACGTTTTTGTCGGTGAAAGGGCTTGGGGAGCGGTTTTATAGTGTAAGTGCTTGATTGGCATCGGGCTTGTTTTCGGGGCTGTAGGGTCGGTTGGGAAAGGCTTTCTTCAAAATTTTTTTTGCGGGTGCGTTTCGGGGAATGTTGAAAACATTTTTTCGGAAGGAGGGAAGGAAAAATTTATGAGGTGTTGATAAAAAAGGAGAGGGCCTGTATGCTTGGAAATCTCTCCGGCGCATACAGGCCCTCTCGGATAAAGGACTTTCCCTCTCCGGCAGCCTACTTGGCGTAGTTCACCGCCCGCGTTTCGCGGATAACGGTGATTTTGATCTGTCCGGGATAGGTCATTTCCTCTTGAATCTTCTTCGAAAGGTCGAGCGAAAGCTGGCAGGCCTGGTCGTCGGTCACCTTGTCGGCGCCCACGATAACACGCAACTCGCGGCCGGCCTGAATGGCGTAGGTCTTTACCACGCCGGGGTAGGAGAGAGCCAGCGATTCCAGATTGTTGAGGCGGTTGATATAGGCTTCCACCACCTCACGGCGCGCGCCGGGGCGCGCGCCCGAAATCGCGTCGCACACCTGCACGATAGGCGAAATGAGATTGGTCATCTCGATTTCGTCGTGGTGCGAGCCGATGGCGTTGCAGACCTCGGGGCTTTCCTTGTATTTCTCGGCCAGCTTCATGCCGATAATGGCGTGAGGCAGTTCGGGTTCGTTGTCGGGCACCTTGCCGATGTCGTGCAAGAGGCCGGCACGTTTGGCGATTTTGGGATTCAGACCCAGCTCGGCGGCCATGGTGGCGCAGAGGTTGGCCGTTTCGCGGGCGTGCTGCAAGAGGTTCTGCCCGTAGGAAGAACGATATTTCATCTTGCCTATCATACGGGTCAACTCATTGCTCATGTTCAAGATACCCAAGTCGATGCAGGTGCGCTTGCCCACTTCCATAATCTCCTGCTCAATCTGCTTTTGGGTCTTGGCCACCACCTCCTCGATACGGGCGGGGTGGATACGTCCGTCGGTCACCAGCTTGTGCAACGAAAGACGGGCGATTTCGCGGCGCACGGGGTCGAAACCCGAAAGGATAATCGCGTCGGGCGAGTCGTCGATAATGATTTCCACGCCGGTAAGCGACTCCAAAGTACGGATGTTGCGGCCTTCGCGTCCGATGATGCGGCCCTTGATTTCCTCGTTCTCGAGATTGAACACCGACACGGTGTTTTCGATGGCGTGCTCGGTGGCGGTGCGCTGAATGGTCTCGATGACGATTTTCTGCGCTTCCTTGTTGGCGGTGAGCTTGGCCTCGTTGATTACGTCCTTGATTTGGCTCAGGGCCTCCGACTTGGCCTCGTCGCGCAAAGAATTTATCAACTGCGACTTGGCTTCCTCCGCCGAAAGTCCGGCCACGGATTCCAGCTGCTTGATGTGCTGCGCCAAACTTTTGTCCAGTTCCGACTGCTTCTTGCTCACCACCTGCAACTGGTTGTTGAGGTTCTCCTTCAACGAACTCAGTTCGTTGTTTTTGCGTTGCACCTCTTCGAACTTGCGGTTGATTTCGTTCTCTTTCTGCTTGATTTTGTTCTCTCTGCCGGCGATGTTGTTGTTGCGTTCCTGTACGGCCTTTTCGTGTTCGGCCTTCATTTGGAGGAACTTCTCTTTCGCCTGAAGCAGTTTCTCTTTCTTTATGATTTCGCCTTTTTCTTCGGCTTCCGAAAGGATTTTTTTCCGCTTGCGTCTGAGCAAGAGGGTGGAGATCAAGGCCCATACGCCGCCACCGACGGCGAAAGCCACGATCAAGAGTGCAAAATTATCCATATTGTATGATGATTTTTGCCTATTGAAAGCAAGAGAAAAGGTAGAAAAACCGCATGCCCTATAGAGCTTGGAAAACTCCGACTCTCTATATAATGGGGCGGCCTGTCCTTTCGGGCTTCTTATGTCTCCAAAGGAGATTCCGGTGTCCGGCGAACCGAAACTTCCGGAATTCAAAGCCTGCCTTCCCGAACCCGAGCGCATCCCCAACGTTTAAAATGTTGAGTTTTCAAACTGATGGTGAGCGATGCGGTTTTTCTCTTTCTTCGGCGCGAAAACGCCCGGAGGATATCTATAAGGAAAGACTGCTGTCTATCTGTCTCAACTTCTCCAACAATTCCCGATCTCTATAGGCTATGCTCTTTTCGTTCCTCAATGCGCTCAAGGTGTATTGCAAGGACACCATAGACAATAAGTCCTGATTGTCTTTGAACGCATAATTCTTGGCATAACTCCGTACCTGTTCGTTTATTTTCTCCGCCGCTTCCCGGATGAGGGGCTCGTCGTCGGGACGAACCATGAGCTTATAGGGTCGCTCGCAGATAGTTACGGTTATAGGTATCTCGTTCATTTTTCGTTGTCCAGAAGCATCAGGCACCGGTCCACTTCTTTAATGAGTCCGTCTATGACGGCCTGCGCCCGTTGCCTTTCCTGCTTATCTCCGTTGCGGTTTAAGCTGCCGCTTACCTTCAATATGCTGTTTTTATTCTCTAATTCTTTGGTTTTCTTTTTCTGCATATCGAGCATCGTTTCGGCCTGGTCGAGCCGGCTTCGGAGCTGACGGTTTTCCAATTCCAACTTGTTCAGTTTGGAAACCAGTTGGTTGGCTTTTTGTTCAATGTCCGAAACAAGGTTCTTCAATGCGTTCACGGTACTTTATATGGCAGGGTGCGAAGTTACAAAAAGTCGGGGGTATAAAAAAGCCGCGGGG
>CAMWVZ010000038.1 GCA_947177845.1 uncultured Bacteroidales bacterium
GCCCCATGTATTTGTATTTCTAACGGTAAATGATTAAATTTGTCCCCTTTGGGGCGGTCTCCATTGGGGTATGTCCCGCATATTTTGAAACGGATACATGTACGCATATATAGAGGGCAAACTTGCCGAACATAATCCGGCCTGTGTGACGATAGATTGCGGCGGGGTGGGCTACGAGATTCATGTTTCGCTCAACACATACGGCAAGATAAAAGACAAGACGACGGCAAAACTCTTCGTCTATCAGGCGGTGCGCGAAGACGCCCTGCTGCTCTACGGTTTTGCCGACAAAGCCGAGAAGGAACTTTTCCTGCACTTGATTTCGGTTTCGGGGGTAGGGGCGAGCACGGCGATGCTGGTGCTTTCCACGCTCAGTCCCGACGCCACGGTCAATGCCATTCTTAGCGGCGATGTCAAGAAAATACAGTCCGTCAAGGGGATAGGTCTAAAGACCGCCCAACGGATTCTTGTGGATTTGCGCGACAAACTTTCCAAATTGGAATTCGCTCCCACGGCTCCCGGCCAAGACATGCTTGTGCCGCAGTTGAGCCGCGAACGGCAGGAAGCGGTGTCGGCCCTCGTCACCTTGGGCTTCGCCAAAGCTTCCGTCGAGAAGACCGTCGATGGCCTGCTTGCCGCCGAACCCGATTCCTCCACCGAAGATATTATCAAAAAAGCGTTGCGGATGTTATAGACCTTACTTTTTTGAAATTGGAACTATGTTGAAGTATTGGTTCTATGGCATTTTGGCAACCTTGTTTGCTCTCGTGCTCTCGAGCGGGGTGACGCAAGCCTACGCGCGTCAGGTGGCACGCAGGGGCGATATACCTTTGCCTCCCCAATGGGAAGATATGCCCGGTGTGGCGGCCTATCTTTACGATGCCTATTACGGGGAGGCCTCGGAAGCGGCCACGGCCACAGACGCGGCCTTGGAAGTTGCCGCCGACTCCCTCCACTATCCCATTCCGCAGTCCGAATCCTACGAACCTCTCCCTGCCGACAAGAGCCTGCATTTCAAAAATCCCGTTACCGAAGAGGTGGTCTACGACCCGGTTACCAACGAATATGTACTGAAGCGCAAAGCGGGCGATTTGGAGCTTTCGCACCGCAACATGAGTATGGAAGATTATCTTCAATACGACATGGATCGTGCCATAAAGGACTATTGGAAGACGAAAGCCGACTATACGCCCACCACGTCTTCGGGTTTGGGCGGCTTGATTCCCGGGCTTAACCTCAATCTCGACTTTCTCGACAATTTCTTGGGAAAGGATTTCATCAAATTCGACCTGAACGGTTCTATCGGCTTGGATTTCGCTTTTGTGGGCACCCGTCGCGACGACCCCTCCCTCGACATCAAGAAGCGTCGCACTTTTAATTTCGACTTTTCTTCCGATATTAATATAAACCTGAACGCCACGATTGCCGACCGTATCAAGTTCGACATCAGTCACAACACCGAAGCCCTCTTTCAGTTCGACAACAAGTTCAAGTTGCAGTATGAGGGAAAGGAAGACGAAATCATCAAGACGATAGCCGCCGGTAACGTGGATTTTCCGCTCAACACCACCTTGATTAGCGGCGTGCAGGAGCTGTTCGGCCTCAAGGCGCGTTTGCAGTTCGGCAAGACCTACATCACGGGTGTGTTCTCCGAACAACGCTCGGAGGGAAGCAGCATCCGCATTCAAGGCGGCGCGCAAAGCACCGATTTCGAAATTCACGCCGATGCCTACGACGAGAACCGGCACTTCTTCCTTGCCCAATATTTCCGCGAACATTATCACGAGGCTTTGTCGCAGCTTCCTTTGGTAAACAGCCGTATCACGATTAACAAAATCGAACTGTGGGTAACCAACGTGGGTTCGCCCGTGCAGAACAACCGCAATATCGTGGCCTTTACCGATTTGGCCGAGTCCCAACCCTTGGCGCGCGATGTGCGCGGCACCAGAGGGCAGCACTATCCCGATCAGGACAAATCGAACGACTTGCTTCGGGTGGTCGACAAGGCGCAGTTGCGCAACCTCAATAACGTGAGCCGCTATCTGAGCACGAAAGGCTACACCAACGGCCGCGAATACGAAAAAGTGGAAAGCGCCCGCCGTCTGGATCCTTCGGAATATACGTTCAATCCTTCGTTGGGTTTCATTTCGCTCAACCAAAGCCTCAACACCGAGCAGGTGCTGGCCGTGGCCTTCCAATATCAGATTGTGGGCGACCCTGCGGTGTATCAGGTGGGTGAATTTTCCGACCAAGGCATCAACGACCCCGATGTGCTGGTGGTGAAGTTGTTGAAGTCCTCCACGCTCAATACAGAGATTCCGTTGTGGGACCTCATGATGAAGAACGTCTATTCGCTCAACACCTATCAGCTTTCGTCCGAGGATTTCCGCTTCAACATCATGTATTCGGGCAATCAGCGCGGCGTGCCCAGCGGCTATTTCACCGAAGGGCCCCGCAAGGGCATTCCCTTGATACAGGTGTTCGGCGTGGATAATCTCGACCGTCAGCAGAACCGCAACCCCGACGGATTCTTCGACTTTCTGGACAATGCCGCCAGGGGCGCGGGTTACGTGCAGTCGGACAAGGGTTTGATTTTTCTGCCGTGGCCCGAACCTTTCGGACGCGATTTGGTGGAGATGTTCGACGGCGACAGTGTGGCGGCGCAACCCTACCGTTTCGACGAACTTTATCGCAAGACCAAGACCGAGGCTCAGCAATACACCGAAAAGAACAAGTATGAATTTGTGGGAAGCTACAAGGGCGCGGGCGGAAGTGAAATCAATCTCGGGGTCTACAATCTGCCGCAAGGGTCGGTGAAGGTGATGGCGGGCAATACGCCTTTGGTGGAGAATGTGGATTATACGGTGAATTATTCGGCTGGTATCGTGCATATTATCAATCCCGGAGTGCTCAATTCGGGCGTGCCTATCGATGTCAAGACCGAGAGCATGTCGAACAGTCTGCTCACCAAGCGGATGATGGGTTTGCGGTTGGAACATTTCTTCAATCCCAATTTCTATGTGGGCGCCACGTTGATGAACCTGCATCAGAGTGCGCTGACACAGAAGGTGAACTATGGCGAGGAGCCTATCTCCAACACGATTTACGGTTTTGATGTTTCGTATGATAAGGAAAGCCGTTGGCTCACCAAGACGGTAGACTGGCTTCTTCCTTTCGAAGACAGCAAGGCCCCTTCGCGTATCAGTCTTTACGGCGAATTCGCGCACTTCCTGCCCGGTCACTCCCGCGCTATCGGCAAGCAGGGTGTTACCTACATAGACGATTTCGAGGGCAGCAAGAGCAGCATCAGCATGAAGGAGCCCTATACATGGTTCCTTGCCTCCACGCCGCAGAAGCAGACCGATTTGTTTCCCGAAGCGGCCGATATGTTCGCTTCCACCACCTTGAGCGGCCGAAACCGCGCCAAGTTGGCTTGGTATAGCGTCGACCCCATTTTCTACAGCAATGCGCGTCCCGACAACATCACCACGCAGGATTTGTCGAACCACTATATCCGCAGGGTGTTGGTGCAGGAGGTTTATCCCACCCGTCAGTTGTCGTCGGGCGAGGCGCAGACCCTCACCGTGCTCAACTTGGCCTATTATCCCACCGAAAGGGGCCCTTATAATTTCGATGCTTCGCCGGTGGCGGGAATTTCGGCGGGTGTGGCGCCCGATGGCAGTCTTAATTCGCCCGAAAGCCGTTGGGGCGGTATCATGCGCAAAATCAGCAATACCGATTTCGAGGCGAGCAATGTGGAGTATATCGAATTCTGGATGATGGACCCCTTTATCGGGAAGAATGGAAAAGACGGAAATCCGCGTCATTCGGGAGGTACGCTCTATTTCAACTTGGGTGATATTTCGGAAGATGTGTTGCGCGACGGCCGCAAGGCGTTCGAAAACGGAATGCCCACCACAGCCGAGGTGAAGGATGTGGAGGAAACCCAGTGGGGGCGTGTTCCTTCCATTCAGGCCATTGTGAATAGTTTTGACAACGACCCCGCTTCCCGCCGCTATCAGGATATAGGTTTGGACGGATTGGCCTCGGCCGACGAACGTGAGTTCTTTGCCAATTATTTAGAGGAATTGGCGCGCAATCTCGACGGCGGCCCCAATTCCGAAGCCTACCGCAACGCCTACAACGACCCTTCGTCCGACAACTACATCTATTTCCGCCGTGGTTTTTGGGATACGGTGCGTCATTCGGAAAACAAAATCGCCGACCGCTATAAGTTCTACAATAACCCCGAGGGCAACTCGCCTTCGAATGCGGACAATCCCGAAAGCTATCCCACCCAGCAGACCAACTATCCCAACACGGAAGACATCAGCGGCGACAACACGCTCAACGAGGCGGAAAACTACTATCAATACCAAATTTCGCTCGACCCCGACCATATGAAAATCGGCGAGAACTATATCACCGACATTCAGACATCGCGGGTGAGACTTGCCAACAAGGAAGAGGAGGATGTAACGTGGTATCAGTTCAAGGTGCCCGTCAAGGAGCCGACGGCGGTGTTCGGACAGATGCAGAATTTGCAGTCGGTGCGTTTTGTGCGTATGTATCTGCGCGATTTCAAGGAACCTGTGATTCTGCGTTTCGCTTCTTTGGATTTGGTGCGTTCGGATTGGCGTAAATACGACAATACCTTGCTCGAAAGCGGCGAGCATGTGCCCGGCGGCAGCAAGACCACCTTCGATGTGGCGGTGGTGAGCGTGGAGGAAAACAGCACCCGCCAGCCTATCAATTATGTGTTGCCTCCCGACATCGAGCGTGTCATCGACCCCTCCTCGCAGGGCAACGTGCAGATGAACGAACAGTCGTTGAGCCTCAAGGTGCTTAACTTGGCCGACGGCGATGCGCGCGGTATCTACAAGAATGTGTCGTACGACATGCGGCAGTTCAAGAAGATAGAGATGTATGCGCACATGGAGAAGGTGAACGAAACGGATGTGGCCACCGACGGCGATGTGCATCTGATTATACGTTTGGGTGCGGACTACAACGACAACTACTACGAATACGAAATACCTCTCAGCTATACGCAATGGGGACAGAGCGCGCGCAATTTGGTGTGGCCCGACATCAACAAGGTGGAGATTGATTTGGCCGAGTTGGTGAAGGTGAAGGAAAGACGCAACACCATGATGCGCGAACAGGGCCGCAACACCTATAACACCGTCTATTCGGAACATATCGGCAAGGCGGTGTATTCGGTAAAGGGAACGCCCGCTATCAGTGCGGTGAAGGCCATTATGATAGGCTTGAAGAATCCGAAGCGCATGAGGCAGGGCGATTCGGACGACGGGCTCGACAAGTCGGTGGAAGTGTGGGTGAATGAGTTGAGTTTAAATGATTTCAAGAAAGAAGGAGGTGTTGCGGCCACGGCCCGTGCGCAGGCCACCTTGGGCGATGTGGGCAGGGTGTCGCTGGCCGGTTCGTATACGCAGGCCAATTTCGGACAACTCGAACAGAAGCTCACCGATCTTTCGCAGAGCAACACCGGTTCGTATGATGTGGCGGTGGATTTGGAAATGGGACGTTTCCTGCCCGAGAAAGCGGGCCTGAAACTGCCCGTGCACTATGACCTTTCCACGGTAATTGCCAATCCCAAATACAATCCCTTGGATCCCGACGTCAAGACCAAGGACGATATGCAGACCTATCCCGACAAGGCATCGAAAAAGGAATTCAAACATGCCGTGCAGGACTATACCATGCGGCAGAACGTCAACCTGATGAATGTGCGCAAGGAACGCACCAATTCCGAACGTCAGCCGCAGTTTTGGGACATCGAGAACTTCAATGTGCTGTATGCCTTCACCAGCGTGGTGCACCGCGACGAGGATATGGAATTCGACAATCAGACCATTCACCGAGGCGGCATCGGCTACGATTACTCCACCTCCTCCCGTTTCTTCCAGCCGCTTGCCAAGACCAAGCTGGCGCAGAAGAAGTGGGCGGCCATTCTCACCGATTTCAACATCAACTATATTCCCAATATGTTCTCGTTCAATATGGGTATGGAACGGGAATTTTCGGAAAGCAAGATGCGCAACAAGAACACCGAATGGGATTTGTTGATGCCCACCAGCTACTACAAGCGTTTCGATTGGACGCGCAGTTATAATTTCCGTTACGACCTCACCAAGTCTATCGGCATCACCTATTCGGCCAATGCCGATTCGTATCTGCGTGAGCCGCCGGGACGTATCAATACGCCCGACAAGAAGGATTCGGTTTGGCACAGTTTCTTCAGCGGGGGGCGCCTCAATAATTTCGACCAAAATTTAGGTGTCACCTATACCTTGCCTATCAATAAGATTCCTATCTTCGACTGGATTGAGGCAAGTGCTTCCTACGGCGCGATTTACCGTTGGGAGGGTGGGGCGTTGGCCACGCGCGACCGCTTGGGTAACGTCATCACCAACTCCTTGAACCTGAGCGCCAACGGTTCGGCCAACTTCGTGACCCTCTACAACAAAGTGCCTTTCCTGCGGAAGATTAACGGCAACAACAACCGCCGCAACAGTCGCAACGGGCGGAGCAATACGGTGATGAGCCGCGGCGATGAGCAGCAAAAAAACTCGGGCAACGGTTTCGAGACTTTCTATAAAGGTGTGGTGCGCTTCCTGATGTTGGTGCGCGATGTGAATATATCGTGGAGCCGCAATCAGGGAACCACTTTGCCCGGCTTTATGCCCGAACCCGATTTGTTCGGTGTGAATTTCCCGCAGAACGCTCCCGGGGCGGGTTTCGCGCTCTTCGGCTCGCAGGCCGACATACGGCAGAAGGCCGCCTTGAACGGCTGGCTCTCCACCGATAGCCTGCTCATTCAACCCTACTACCGGCAGTTTACGGAAAGCGTGAACGCGCAGGGAACCATTGAGCCTTTCCGCGATTTCAGGATTACGGTGAACATGAGTTACGGCAAGACGGAGAACTATTCTTCCTACTATACGTTCAACAACGGATTCGGTGAATTCCGCGAGACCAATCCCCGTCTGACAGGCAGCTATAACGTTACCAACGTGATGATAGGCACCGCGTTCAGCAAATTCAACGACAATTATTTCGACAAGACTTTCGGTAAGTTTTTGGAAAACCGTATCGTGATAGCCGAGCGTCTGGCGCAGGACAACCGTATGCCGGGCTACACGCCGGACAACTATGTCTATGACAGTTTGGCGCAGGCCATGTTCCCCGAAGGCTACAAATCCAACAATCAGGACGTGATGATTCCCGCCTTGATTGCCGCCTACACGGGGCGCGACCCGCATAAGGTGTCGCTTTCCGCCCTCGATAAATTCCCCCTGCCCAACTGGTCGGTGACGTATTCGGGGCTCACCAAGATAAAGGGCGTGCGCAAGGTGTTCAAGAATTTCTCGATTTCACATGCCTACAGCTCCACCTACAGCGTGGGTTCCTACACCAACAACCTGCTCTACGAGGGCGATGACGTGGATTATATCCGCAACATAGACGAGGACAACAATTTCCGTTCGCGCTATGTGATGGAAGGGGTGGTGTTGAGCGAACAGTTCTCGCCGCTCATCAAGATAAACATGACGTTCATCAACGACCTTTCGCTGAATTTCGAGTATAGGCAGAGCCGGCAGATTGGCTTGAGTTTCGTGAACAATCAGATAACCGAGCAACGCACCAAGGAATGGATTGTGGGGGCGGGATACCGTATCAAGAACGTAGGATTTAAAGTGAATTCGGGAGGGGCGGGCAAGAAGCGTATCAGCAGCGATATCGTGTTGCGTGCCGATTTCAGCATCCGCGACAACATCCGTCTTTTGCGGAAGATAGACCAGTCTCTCAACACGCCGTCGGAGGGAGCCATGATTACCTCCATCAACGTGTATGCCGAATACGAGATAACCAAGAATATTTCGGCGCGTCTGTTCTACGATATGACGCTCAACAAGCCTTATATCGCCAATCAGTTCTACAACCACAACGGGCGCGGCGGCATCAGTCTCACGTATAGGTTCACGCAGTAATATGAAACATTTTCTGAGATTTATTCCGATTGGGTGGGCGGCGCTCCTTTTGGGGTTGGGCGCTCAAGCGCAGGAAACTCCTGAAAGTCTGCCTGTGCCCTCCGTTCCCGTGGAAGAGAACAGCGGGGACGCACCGGGTCTGGACAAATGGAATGCCGAAGGAAGGTTGTTTCTTTCCCTCTACGGACAATACAAGGCCAAGCC
>CAMWVZ010000039.1 GCA_947177845.1 uncultured Bacteroidales bacterium
GGCAAGGCGGCGGACAAAAAAAGGCCACCAACTTGGTGGCCTTTTTTGTTAAACCATTTTCCTTTTAGAAAGGCAGGTCGTCCTCCCCACCCGCGGCAGGAATGCCATTGTCGGGGAAAGCAGGAGCCTGAGGAGCCGAGGCAGGACGCGGAGCCGCAGCCGGAGCAGCGGCGGCCTGAGGCGCGAAGTTAGGCGCCGAAGCACTCATTCCACCCGCAGGCTGCGCACCCGGCAACGTGATACGCCAAGCCCGCACATCGGTATACCACCGATTGTTAAACTCACGACTCTCCAAGTCGAAAGCCACATTCAGCAAGTTACCCACCTGCATAATCGACGGATCGGTAATGGCACGGTCGCCCCACACCTGCACGCAAATCTTTCTCGGATACTGCGATTCCGTTTCAAAAATGTACTCCTGACGCTTCCATTCGCCATTCTTTCCCTGACCGGTAACCGGCTCACGGATTTCAATCAATTTCGCTGTAAAGTCCATATCTCATCATTTTTTAAATTTCATCACGATTTCGCAAAAATAATCAAATTTCCCCCAACACCACCCTCGGCGTACGCTGCACCTCGTCCACCACCGCCCCCACCATCTGCCGAAGCTGCGCCATGAAATCGGCCGCCGAATAATTGCCCTCCGAAATATCCCGCAACTTCTTTTCCCACTGCCCCGTCAGTTCCGCCGACTTGAGCAAACGATTCGGAATGGTATCTATCAACTTGATACCCATAGGCGTAGGCATCACCCTCTTCTTTTCCTTATAAATGTATTTGCGCCGCAAAAGCGTCTCGATAATGGCCGCCCGCGTGGAAGGACGCCCTATGCCGTTGGCCTTCATCAACTCGCGCAACGCATCGTCTTCCACCGTCTTGCCCGCCGTCTCCATAGCCTTGAGCAAATCGGCCTCGGTCATGTATTTGGGCGGCTGCGTCTGCTTGGCCACGATTTCCGGCTTGTGCGGCCCGCTCTCGCTCACCTGATAGGCCGGCAAAAGTTTTTCGTCGGACTCCTTCTCCTCCTCTTCCTCCTGACTTTTGTCGGGGAAAAGCACCCGCCAGCCCGGATTCACAATCACACGCCCCGTCGCCTTGAATTCCACCTTGGTATCGTCGGCTACCACCTCACCCGACACCAAGGTGTTGTCGTATTCGCAATCCGGATAGAACACCGCCAGAAAACGGCGTATCACAAGGTCGAACACCAATTTTTCGTTGCGGTTGAGGCTCGAGGCCGCCCCGAACTCGCCCGTGGGGATAATGGCATGGTGGTCGGTTATCTTCTTGTCGTTAAAAACTTTCTTACTCTTAGGCAAGGCCCCCTTGCTCAAAAGTTCCTGCGTATAGGTGGCATAGGGAACCAAGCCCCGCATGATGCCCGGCACCTTCGGATAGACATCGTTGGGCAGGAAGTTGGTGTCCACACGCGGATAGGTGGTGAGTTTCTTCTCGTAGAGACTTTGGATAATCTGCAAGGTCTCTTCGGCCGAAAAGCCGAACTTGCGGTTGCTCTCCACCTGCAACAACGTGAGGTCGAAGAGTTTGGGAGCGCCCTCCTTGGCCTTTTTCTTCTCCACTTTGGTGACGGTGAAAGGCGCGGCCTCCACTTTCGCGCACAGCGTCTTGGCCGCTTCCTCGGTGGCCATGCACCCTTTGGTGCTCTGAAACATACCGCCTTTATAGAGCGTGCGCAATTCCCAAAATTTTTCGGGCTTGAAGTTGGCGATGGCTTTCTGCCGCTCCACCAACAGCGCCAAAGTGGGCGTCTGCACCCGTCCTATCGAAATCACCTGCTTGGGCGCGGCGAATTTGAGCGTATAGGCACGGCTGGCGTTCATACCTAATAACCAATCGCCTATGGCGCGGACCGAACCCGCCGCATAGAGATTGTCGAAGTCGGAGGCCGGATAGAGATTGGCAAAACCCTCCTTGATGGCTTCTTCGGTGAGCGAGGAAATCCACAGACGCTTCACGGGCACCTTGCAGCCCGCCTTCTGCATCACCCAACGCTGAATTACCTCTCCTTCCTGCCCCGCGTCCCCGCAGTTTATCACCTCTTCGCATTTGGAAATCAAATCCTTCAAAATCTCGAACTGCGCCATGCTGCCCTTTTCGGGAATGAGTTTGAGACGGAAGCGCGACGGAATCATCGGCAACACCTCCATGCGCCACTGCTTCCACTCCATGCCGTAGTCTTCGGGCTCGTAGAGCGTGCACAGGTGGCCGAATGTCCACGACACCCAATAGCCGTTGCCCTCCATATAGCCGTTCTTGGAGGCCGTAGCCCCCAACACACGGGCGATTTCGCGCCCCACACTCGGTTTTTCGGCTATGCAGAGTTTCATATCGGGCGGTGATTTAGCGCATATCGTTCACCATAACGCCCGGGAAAAGCGATGTATCGAACACGAAATCCTTGTCCTTCACACCTTTCGCCTCTCTACACGCTTGAATTTCGAGCACCTGTATCTGCGTTTGGGAATAATAGAGTTCGAGTCTGTAAGGCAGGTTGTCGCCTGCATTGAGGAAGAGCCGCACCTTGAGAATTTCGGAGGGAGAAAGCGGCGTGAGGTCGAGGATATTGCGCGCCGAGCCGGCTATGTTTTCCTGACGGATGTATTTGGCGCGGTAGTATTTGCGGTAGTTCTTGATAAGCGAAACGGGATTTATCTGCGCCTGCGCCTCGTCGTAGGCATACACGCTCACTTCCTTGTTCTGCGGCACGTAGACCCACAGGTTCTGTCCGTCGCAGTAGTAGGTCTGCGGGCCCACCGTGAGGCGGAATTTCTGGCCACGGCACACCAGCGAACCACGCTGGCAGTCGCGGGGGGCGTTCAAGGTGCGGCTGTCGGCCACGCAGGCGTTGAAGACAATTTCCACGTCCGAGGCCGCATTCATCCACTTGGCCGTCTTCGCCAACAGGGCGTGGGCGGCGGGGTCGTCCGAGCCTTTGTCGGCCTTGACGGTGTTCTGCACGGCGGGAGCCTGCGCCGAAAGAGGTTGAAACGACAGAAACAGAAACGCATGGAGCGCAACCGCCGTCATGATATATCTTGCCACCAATCTCACTTTCCGATTTTTATTAATATTAATCATTGAGACCTATCGCCGCGAAAATCTGTTGCAAGGCGGCGGGATCCTTGATTTTCACCTCGCGTATCTTGCGCCCGTCGAACGGACTCACCACGCCCGCGCTTTCGAGCTGATCCATGATACGCCCCGCCCGGTTGTAGCCCAACTTGAACTTGCGTTGCAACATCGACGTGGAGGCCTGTTGCGAGGAAACCACCATTTCCGCGGCGTCCTTGAACATCGAATCCCATTCCTCGCCCTCCATGTCGGCCGCCCCGCCGCCACCTTCGCCCTCCTCGGGGCAGTCGGGCAACTGATAGGCCGTGGGGAACGCCCGTTGTTCGCCGATGAAATCCGAAATCCGCTCGATTTCGGGCGTGTCGATGAAGGCGCATTGCAGACGCGTGATGCCCTCGCCCATGGAGATGAGCATGTCGCCCCGTCCGATGAGCTGATCGGCGCCGTTGGAATCCAAAATGGTGCGCGAGTCTACCTTCGACTGCACCTTGAACGCGATACGCGCGGGGAAGTTGGCCTTAATCAAACCCGTAATCACATTCACCGAAGGCCGCTGCGTGGCAATCACCAAATGAATGCCGATGGCACGCGCCAACTGCGCCAAACGGGCGATAGGCTGTTCCACTTCCTTGCCCGCGGTCATGATAAGGTCGGCGAACTCGTCTATAATCAATACGATATAGGGAAGATAGCGATGCCCGTTTTCGGGGTTGAGCTTGCGCGCCACGAATTTGGCGTTATATTCCTTGAGGTTCTTGGCGGCCGCATCCTTGAGCAAGTCGTAGCGTTCGTCCATTTCGATGCAGAGCGACTTGAGCGTGCGCACCACCTTGCGGGTGTCGGTAATCACGGCCTCGTCGGTATCGGGCAACTTGGCCAGATAGTGCCTTTCTATCTTGTTGAACAAGCTCAATTCCACCTTCTTGGGGTCCACCATCACGAACTTGAGCTCGGCGGGGTGTTTGGAATAGAGCAGCGAGGCGATAATGGCGTTCAGCCCCACCGACTTACCTTGCCCCGTGGCACCGGCCACCAAAAGGTGCGGCATCTTGGCCAAGTCGGTTACGAATTCTTCGTTCGAAATGGTCTTTCCCAACGCTATCGGCAAGGCATAGCCCGCCTTGCGGAATTTGGCGCAGGTGAGCATGTCGCGCATGGGCACCACCTGTTTCTTGCTGTTGGGCACTTCGATACCTATCGTGCCTTTTCCGGGAATGGGGGCGATGATGCGGATGCCCAAGGCCGAAAGGCTCAGGGCTATATCGTCTTCCAAATTCTTTATCTTGCTGATGCGCACGCCCGGTGCCGGCACAATTTCGTAGAGGGTGACGGTGGGGCCTATCGTGGCCGAAATCTTGCTGATGTCGATGCCGTAGTTCTGCAAGGTGGATACAATCCTGTTCTTGTTGGATTGCAACTCCTCGTTCATGTCCTGAATGTTTTGGCTTTGGTCGCCGAAATCCTCCAGCAAATCGAGGCCCGGAAAACGGTAGTCGCGCAGTTCCAAACGCGGGTCGTAGGGCGTGTCTATCGTATAGTGTTCGGGGCCCGCCTCCACTTTCGCGGTATTGTTTTCCGTGGCGGTACGAGTGTCCACAATCTTCATCTCGCCCAAATCGCCCTCGTCCTCATTCTCCTGCTCCTGCGGTTCTTCTTCCGTTTCCTCCTCTTCGGCAGACTCTTCTTCGGCAGGCGCCGCTTCCTCCCCTCCGGCTTCTTCGGGAACGTCCCTATCGTTTTCAACCGCCCCGTTCACAGTCATTTCAACGCCATCTTCCACTTCCGCGCCCGTGTCGGCTCCAAGCCCCATGCGCATCGTCACGGTCATTCCCGCCAAGGGATCTTCTTTCGGTTCTTCCGCCGTCCTCTCCACTGCCGCCGACACGGAATCTTCCCGCTCCTCCGGCTGCGGCACGGCCACGTTTTCCGCCTGTGGCGAAACGTCCGCCACCGCTTTCTTCGGCTTCCGCCTCCACTTCAACTTTCCAAGACTATAATTGACCACAAAATAGCAGAGCAAGGAGAAGGCCATGATAAGCGTCAGCCCCGCCACGCCCAACAGCCCCCGCAGATAGAGCGAGGTGTGCATACCCACGTTGCCGCCCAACACATAGAGGTTGCCGCTTTTGAAAAACGTGCCGAGCAAGGTGGAAATCCACAACAATAAGAAAACAACCTGAAAGAATATCTTGAACAGACGGAATTTGCGGATGCGCAACACCTGCAGGCCCAAGAGGAACGCCACGACGGGAATGAGCAGGGCGGCCAGTCCGAAGCCCCGGTTCACCAATATATCGGCGGTATAGGCGCCTAACTTGCCTCCGAAATTCCTAACGGTTAAACCGTTGTCCGCCCACAAGCCTCCGTGCTGACTTTGCTGCACCGCATCGTAGTCCACCCACCAATACAGAAAATGGGAAAGTTCCGAAACCAGCAGGAAAAAACCGGCGAACAGGAAGAAGAAACCGAGAATGCGGCGGGGCTTTTCGGCGGGCAGGGACGAGAAGAAATCCACCACCTTGCGCCCCCACGAAACCTCCTCCTGCTCTTGCGATGCGTCCTCTTCCTGCTCGGGTTCCTCCTCCACAAGAGTTTCTTCGCCTTCAAGAATCTCCTCCGGAGCGGGTTCCGCCACAGGCATGGGGGGTATCGGTGTCCTTCGCTTGTTCTTCGCCATTTTCCGCCGTGAGCTTTATCCGTTAGAAATGCAGGTCGTGACCCATTTTGTCTTGCTTGGTGCGCAAGTAGAATTCATCGTGGGGATTGGGCTGTTCGATAATGGGCACCGTCTCCACGATTTCGATGCCATAGCTCTGCAAGCCCACGCGCTTGGCGGGGTTGTTGGTGATGAGCCGCACCTTGCGCGCCCGCAGATGCCGCAAAATCTGAGCGCCCGTGCCGTAGTCGCGCTCGTCGGGCTTGAAGCCCAAGAGCACGTTCGCTTCCACGGTATCTTTTCCTTCGTCTTGCAACTTATAGGCTTTCAGTTTATTGAGAAGACCTATACCACGTCCCTCCTGATTCATGTAGAGAATGATGCCCTTGCCCGCGTTCTCCACCATCTGCATGGCATCGTGCAACTGTTCGCCACAGTCGCAGCGGCAGGAGGCGAGCACGTCGCCCGTGAGGCAGCACGAATGCACGCGCACCAAAATCGGCTCGTCTTCTTTCCACTCGCCTTTCACCAAGGCCAAATGCAGCATTCCGCTGTTGCTTTCGGTGAAGGCGTGCAGTTGGAAATTGCCGTGATGCGTGGGCAGATTTACTACAACTTCTTCTTTCACGAGGCTTTCCGTGCGGATGCGGTAGGCTATCAGATCGGCTATCGAAATGAGCTTGATGCCGTATTGGTCGGCGAATTTCCGCAGTTCGGGCAAACGGGCCATGGTGCCGTCCTCGCTCATGATTTCCATCAACGCGGCGGCCGGATACAGGCCTGCCAAGCGGGCCAAGTCCACACAAGCCTCGGTATGTCCCGCGCGGCGCAACACGCCGGCATCCTGGGCATAGAGGGGGTTGATGTGTCCCGGACGGCCGAAATCGGCGGGCTTTGTCTTGGGATCGGCCAAAGCCCTTATCGTGGCCGCGCGGTCGGAGGCCGACACGCCCGTGGTGCAGCCTTCCAATTTGTCTATCGTTATGGTGAAAGGCGTGCCCAGCACCGAGGTGTTGTTCTCCACCTGATGCGGCAGCTCCAATTCGTCGCAACGGCTCATGGTGATAGGCGCGCAAAGCACCCCGCGGGCGTGCTTGAGCATGAAATTGATTTTCTCGGCGTCCACCTTTTCGGCGGCAATCACCAAATCGCCCTCGTTCTCGCGGTCGGCGTCGTCCACCACAATCAAGAACTTGCCTTCCTTGAAATCGCGGATAGCCTCTTCTATACTGTCTAACTTAATATCCATTTCTACAAGTATTTAATTGGGCGTCAAAACCTCCCCGCCTTTCCCGGCGCGGTCTGCCTGCACCCAAACGGACAAAGGTAACATTTTTTAGATTTTTTCTCTACCTTTGCAGGCGTTGAAACCGCGCCGCGCACTTGGCGGATGCCCCGCCCCGCTCCGGCGCCAAACAGATTTACCGGCATGTAGTCGAATTCAGTCAAACATCCAAAGGAAAAAACGTCATGATCGAAACCATCGACTTCGGCGCCATCAAGTGGCACCACATACAGAATCCTACGGAAGAAGATCTGGAATTTTTGGAAGAGAACTTCCATTTCCACCCTTTGGATATCGAAGACTGTCTCAGCACCAACCAACGTCCCAAAATCGACATCTACGACGATTACAACTTCCTTATCCTGCATTTTCCGGGCTTTGTGGACAATCAGCAGAAAGTGCTGCGTATCCGCGAGGCCAAGATTTTTTGGGGCGAGGACTACATCATCACCATTACCCAAGGACAATGGGCCTTGCGCTCGTTCTTCGACCAAACCGAAAAGAAGCCCGAGAGCGTGGACGATTTCGTCAAGTCGAGTTCCGACGCCTTGCTCTACACGATTCTCAACCGCCTCATGGTAGACTCCTACTCGCTGTTGCTGCGCATCGGGGCCACTATCGACAACATCAACCGCCAATTGTTCGGCAAACGCGCCGAGGACACCATCGAGAACATCTCGGTGACGCGGCGCAACATCATCCTGCTGAACACGATTTTCAAGCCGCAGCTGCGTCTGTTCCACAAGTTCGAATCGGGCTCCATCAAGGGGTTCTCGCAGAGCGGCGACTTTATGGACGACTATTGGGGCAATATCCTCGACTACTATCAGAAGATGTGGGACATGGTGGAAGACCACGGCGAATTGATCGAAGGTCTTTCCAAAACCTTCGACTCCATGCAGACCAACCGCATCAACGAGGTGATGAAAATTATGACGTTCATTTCCACCCTCTTCCTGCCTCTCACCTTTATCACGGGGCTCTACGGAATGAACATGAACCTGCCCTTAGCCGAATGGAGATGGCTCTTCTGGGGCGTCATCGGCTTTATGTTCTGCTTCATCATCGCCTTCATCTTCTA
>CAMWVZ010000040.1 GCA_947177845.1 uncultured Bacteroidales bacterium
CATCTGAAACTCGCTTTCGGAAAACACACCGCCTTGAATGCCGATGTGCATCTGCAAGGTATTCCCGATACCCTCAACCTCCATCTCAACCTGCACAGGCTTCATGCCGAAAAACAGGATCTCGGGCATATCGTGTTGCCGAACGGAGAATATCTCAAACTGCCTGAAATACTGCGGGAATGGGAGGATTTAACTTTGCACGGAACTTTGGACGGCAATCTGGAGAAATTCACCGCCGATCTCGATATGGAAAGCAATTTGGGAAATATCCATATCCGCAATTCCGTGGTGGATACGCTCGGAGGACCGGCCGTTATGGTGGGCCGTCTGGACGCTTCCTCCATTCGTTTGGACAAACTTTCCGGCAAGGATTCCCTGCTCGGAACGACAGATCTCGGGCTTGATTTCTATTTGGTAGGAAAAACCTCCTCGACCTTGCGTTGTGAACTGGACGGTACGGTTTCGAATCTGCAGATTGCCGGCAAGACGCTCCAGCCCGTGAAACTCGATTTGCATTTGCAGAAAGACTTTTTCGGCGGCAGGGTGGAGTGCAGGGATTCCAATCTGGATTTCCGCCTGTCGGGAAATCTGGATTTCCGTTCGGGCGATTCCCGTTCGCACTTTGAGTTGGATTTGCGCAACATCGACCTGACGCCCTTGCATCTGTTCGGCGATACGGGCGATTTCAGAGCCTCCACCTTTCTGCGGGTGGCGTACACGGGCAGGCAATACGATTCGATAGAGGGGTATATCCGCTTGATGAATACAAAAATACAGCGGTCCGGCACTTCGTATGCCCTGCCCGAAATGCGTCTTGCCTTGGTGAAGGAAGGCAAGCACCGCTGGGCGTATGTGCGTTCGGAACTATTGGATTTCGATTTGCACGGTTTTTGGAGTTTTGCAAGTCTGAAAGGTCAAATCCAACATATACTCGCCGCGCAGATACCTTCGCTTTTCGATACGGCTCCGCAGGCTGTCCATGCCGACGCCACGCACCCCATGCACTATACGGTGCATCTGAAACTCAAGGACGCCGACAATCTGTTGCAGCTCTTTTTCCCGGATGTGCGTGTCCCGGTGGGTTTGAGCGGAGAGATGAATTACGACGGCGGAGAGGAAAGCCTCGCTTTCTCCCTCGATTTGCCCTATCTTCAATATCATAGGTTTGCCTATATGAACGGCAGCCTGCAAGCGGATTTCTCGGGCGAAAAAAGTTCGGTCCGCGCGCAGGCGGGTTCCCTGTATTTAGACGACAGCATCCGCCTGCCGAATTTCTCGCTTTCCCTAACGGGTGTGGAAAAAGATGTGTTGGACTATGCCTTGATGTGGGACGGTTCCCTCAAATCGGGGCTTTACGGAAATTTCCGCTTTTATCCGGGGCCCGGCATCCGCTTCGAAATCGAAGAGAGCGGGGTGTTTTTAGGGGGAAGCCTGTGGCGGAATTACGAAGGAAGCTATTTGTTCTTCGCCCCCGATTCGATAGTCTTCGGGCAGTTCGGTTTCCGTTCGTCCGACGCCCGGAGCGGGGTGGTGCTCAACGGCGAACTTTCCCATACGCCCGCCTCGCATCTTCGTGTCGACTTCGACGAATTTTCGTTAGACTACCTGCACTATTTCCTTCGGAAAATCCATATGGATATGAAGGGAAACATCAACGGATATGCGCAGGTGAACGACTTTTACGATATGTTCTCCTTCGAGGCCGATTTGAGTATCGACAACCTGCTCATCAACCGTCACGCCTACGGACGTTTGGAAGTAGGCTCGCGATTCAATCGGAAAGACGCCATAAAATTAGGCGTGCATCTCAAGGAGAACCGTCAGGGAAAGCCTTTCGAAACGCTTTCGTTCGACGGCACTTTCTACCGCACGCAGGGTAAGAAACTCGACTTTTCGGGAAAAGTCAACGATTTTCCCGTGCAGTTCCTTTCGGGTTTCCTCGCTTCGGTGGCTTCCGATTTGGAAGGTACGTTGAACGGAGATTTGAAGATGGGCGGCACCCTTTCTTCCCCGCTTCTGTATGCAGAGGTCAAGACGAACAATTTAGCCGCCACCATTCCGTTTTTAGGCACGCGCTACACGTTCACCGACATGGCCTTGAAACTCACCTCCGACAAGATTTCCTTTGTGCGGGGGCGTTTCACCGATGAGGATTTCCGCTCGGAAGGCACGTTGAAAGGTGCCATTTCTCATCACAATTTCAAGAATATGCGGCTCGACATGGGCTTGGACTTTCAGAAACTCCTGGCGGTCCATACCAAGCGTTCGCCCGATGTACCGTTTTGGGGAAAGGTTTTGGCCACGGGCGCGTTGAACATCACCGGTCCGATGAACGATTTGTCCGTTACGCTTTCGGCGGTGGTGGACAATCCTTCCGATATCCATTTCGATTTCTCCTCCATGTCGGTCAACAGCGGGGCCAATTTCATCCAGTTTGTGTCCGAAACACCCGAAATGGAAGACAGCACGAAGATTTCGTTCGAAAAATTCTATGCCCGCACCCGCACCTTGGCACGTAAGCGGCGCAATCATCTTTCCATGGATTTGAATTTGGGCATCAATCCGGGCCTGGCGGTGTCGGTGGGATTGGGCAATACGGCCATGGACGGCACGCTTTCGGCGACGGGAAGCGGCCTGTTGCGTCTTTCGTCCAAGAACGGCACCACGCGGCTTTTCGGAACCTATACGATTAACGGCGGGGAGTTCGATATTTCGATGGTCGACATCATCAACAAGAAGTTCGAGTTGGAAGAAGGCGGCACCATTTCGTGGGTAGGGCCTATCGACGATGCCCGCATCAATGTCCGGGCCGACTATCAGACCCGTGCGAGTCTGTATCCTATCCTGTCCCAGTTTTCGGGCACCGACGAGGACCGTCGCATGCAGAAGAGCGATGTGAAGAGCATCATTATCCTGAGCGGAAACCTGATGAATCCCGATATAAGTTTCGATATCGATTTGATGAACACCGACGAGGATTCCAAAGACAAGTTCTTTGCGGTAGTGAAGAAAGACGACGAAGATGAAATGCTCCGTCAGACGTTTTCTTTGCTGATGTTCAACTCCTTTATGGCTCTCGACAACAGCAGCGCGGGCATAGGCAATGCCGCCTTGTCCTCTTCTTCCGATTTGCTTTTCAGTCAGTTCAATAACTTCCTTTCGCAGTTCACCGAGAATTTCAACATCGGCTTGAATTACAGCCCCAATGTGGGCGGTGCCAATTCGGGAACGGGAAATTCCGAATTTCAGGTGATGATGTCGGGGCAGCTGTTCAACGACCGCCTGCTGATTAACGGCAATTTGGGTGTGTCGGAAAACGGTGTGGCGAATTCGGCAGGAAGAGCGGCCACGAATGTGGTGGGCGAAGTGGATGTGGAATGGAAATTTACCGAAGAATTGCGCCTGAAAGCCTTTAATCACTCCAACGAACAAGACCTCACCAAGCCCGCCAACTCCTATACGCAGGGCGTGGGCGTGGTGTTCAAGCGCGATTTCGACAGCTGGAAGGAATTTATCTATGGCTCCAAAGGCAAGCGCACCAAGGAACAACGACAGGAGGAACGTGCGCAGAAGCGCGAGCAACGCGAAACGAAAAAGGAATTAAGAAGAGAAAACCGTGATTAGCGGATTTTGCGCAGAAACTTATTCCACCGCACTTTTTTAAGTCCGTGCGCGTCTTTGTTCCACGAAAACCACACGATATAGGCCTTGCCCACCACATGATCCTCGGGCACGAATCCCCAATAGCGCGAGTCGGCCGAATTGTGACGGTTGTCGCCCATCATCCAATAGTAGTTCATCCGACATACATAACGGTCGGTTTCTTCTCCGTTGATGAAAATCTTACCGTCTTTGATTTCCAGAGAATTGTTTTCGTAGACAGTGATGAGGCGATGATATAAGGCCAAATTCGCCATATCCAGTTTCAGTGTGTCGCCCTGTTTGGGAATATAGACGGGCCCGTAGTTATCCACATTCCACGCATAGACCGAAGGGCTGAAAGGAAAGAGACGGCCGTCGCCCCAGCCGGCGGGCTCGATGATAGGCTCCACCTTGCCCACACTCGGCATGGCGGCCAGTTTTTCCACCATTCCGTCCGTCAGAGGCACCGTGCCGTAGGCGGGATTGAACAACACCTTGAGGTCGTCGTTCGACACGCCCAGCTCCTGCCACGTCTTGCGGCTCACCACACCCGGAGAGGGATAGATACGGTAGTTGAACTGCAACTGTTCGGGATTGCAGGCTTTCTCTCCGTTCACATACACCTGACGGTCGCGGATTTCGAGCGTGTCGCCGCCGATGCCGATGCAACGCTTCACGAAGTTCTCGCGGCGGTCGACGGGACGGTAGGTGATGCGGCCGAAAGTTTCCTTGTCGTTCCAGACCCTTTCGCGCCCCACCTCCTTTACTAATGTATTATACGAGATATTGCTCTGAAATACACTCGAAACCGTGTCGCCGTCGGGAAAATTGAACACCACCACTTCGTTGCGGCGCACCTCGTGCAACCCGGGCAGGCGATGATAGGGAAGCTCAATCCACGTGAGATAGGACGGTACGTCCTTGGTAAGAGGAAGCGTATGTTGCACAAAAGGGAACGTGACGAGGGTCTGCGGCACCCTCGGCCCGTAGGCCACCTTGCTTACAAAGAGAAAGTCGCCCACATTGAGCGATTTTTCCATCGACGAGGACGGAATCATGAAGCCCTTGAAGTAGAAAGCGTGGATGATGAGCACGACGGTGAGGGCGAACACAAGCGTGTCGAACCACTCGCGGGCGGCGCTTTTCTTGTAGGGCGGGAGGTCTTTGGCGCAGGTGTATTTCTCCTTCTTCACAAAGTGAAGCACGGGAAAGTAGACGAAGAAGAACAGACAGGCGCACAGGCATTCCCAAATGCGGCGGCGCGAATATCCGTAGGTGGTCTCCACGCACAGCAGCCAAAAGACAAAGACATTGATGAAAGGGACAAAGAGGAAGATGAAATGTTGCAGGGGTTTTACTTTCAAAATCTTAATCCAAAGATATTCGCCATAGAAAGGCACGAGCGCCCACCATGGATTTTTGCCTGCGGTTGTGAACACGCCCCATAAGGAGGGTACAAGCAAAAGCTTGTAAACCACAATCGTCAATAAAACCCCTATCATCATTTATTCTGCTTTTACTGCGGTATTCTGCTTTTTCTCCAGAATCTCGTCGATCATGCCGTATTCCAAGGCCTCTTTCGAGGTCATCCAGTAGTCGCGGTCGGCGTCCTGATAGATTTTATCATAGGCCTGACCGCTGTGTTGGGCGATGATTTCGTAGAGTTCCTTTTTCACTTTCAGAATCTCGCGGGCGGTGATTTCGATGTCCGAAGCCTGTCCTTCGGCGCCTCCGAGGGGCTGATGAATCAGCACGCGCGAATGGCGCAAGGCCGAGCGTTTGCCCTTGGCACCGGCACAGAGCAATACCGAAGCCATGGAGGCGGCCATTCCCGTACAAATGGTGGCTACATCCGGCGACACATACTGCATGGTGTCGTAGATGCCCAGACCGGCATACACCGAACCTCCGGGACTGTTGATGTAGATTTGGATGTCCTTCTGGCTGTCTACCTGCTCCAGAAACAGCAGCTGGGCCTGAATGATATTGGCCACTTCGTCGTTGATGGCCGTTCCCAAAAAGAGAATCCGGTCCATCATCAAACGCGAGAACACGTCCATTTGAGCTACATTCAACTGCCTTTCCTCAATAATGGTAGGGTTGATGTAGGCGCGGGTCTGCGATTCAAAGCGGTCTAAATTCAGACTGCTGATGCCCCTGCTCCGGGCGTATTTACGGAATTCGTCTTTCATGGCGGTTTATTTCTGCTTCTTCTCGTTGTCTTTCTTGAGCACTTCCACAAAGTCTTCCATGCTCAACGACTTTTTGTCCACCTTCACCTTGTCCTTGAAAATCGCGGTGAGCTTTTCCTCGAACACCATGTCGTAGACACGTCTCATCTCTTCTTCGTTCTTCATCATCGAATCGATGAACATCTCCACGCGCTTCTTGCTTTCCTCGTCTTCGGCATTCACGGGGAAATACTGCGCCAAGACACGGTTTTTGTAGAAGTCGCGCAAATCCTGCATCTCGATTTTCATGCCGTATTGTTCGGTGATGCGGTTTTGAATCAATTCCCAGCGGAGCGAACGCAGAATCTGCTTCATATCCTCTTCGGGAATGTCGTTCACCGCTTCCTTCTTGTTCTCCTCGGCTTCGCGGTTCTGTTCGGAGAGCACCCAGCGTTTCACGAATTCTTCGTTCAAATCGAACTTGGCGTTCTCGATAATGGCATCCACCGTATCCACAAAGAGTTTCTTATCGGTGTTCTGGCTGTAGTAGCCCGAAATTTCGTTGCGCATATGCTCACGGAAAGCCTTTTCGTCTTTGATGCCGACGCCGGGATAGGCTTTTTCATAGAGGTCTTCGCCGAGCGCGGCGGGTTCCACACGGGTGATGCTGTGGATAGCGAAGCGGAATTTGGGCGCGATTTCGGCCAGGCGGTCTTCGGTGATATTGAGCATGGCGGCCAAATCGGTCTTGTTCTTGAAGGCTTTTTGGATTTCAAAATCCACTTTGTCTTCCTTTTTCTTGCCGATGAACTGTTTTTGAATGGTTTTGAGCGCAATCTTATCCACCGCTATCGAAGTCTTGACGCTGATGCCGTTTTCCTTGGCCTCGCCCGCTTCGTTCAGCTCGGTGAGTTTGCCGCCCAAAGTATCGGTATCGCCCACGGTTTCGGGGCTTTCGATTTTTCCGTAGCGGCGGCAGATGCCTTCCATGTGTTTGTCTACCATTTCGTCCGACACGGTGATTTCGTAGCCGCGAACCTTGACTTTTTCGAGTTCCACCTTGAATTCGGGCACCAAGCCGATTTCGAACCAGAAGGTGAAGTTGGCGGGTTTGTCAAAATTCATCTCGCTCTTGTGGGTGTCGTCTTCCACGGGGAGGGCGTGCCCCAAGATATTCACTTTCTCGTCCTTGATGTATTTGTCGATGCCTTCGGCCACGCTGCGGTTGATAACGTCCATCAAAATGGCCTTTCCATACATTTGTTTCACCAAACCGGCGGGTACTTGGCCGGGACGGAACCCGTTCATGTTTACTTTCTTGCGGTAATTTTTCAATTCTTCCGCCACCTTCCCCTCATAGTCTTGGGGAACCAATTCCATCTTCAGGTAAGCATGCAATGCTCCGTTGTTTTCTCTTGTGATATTCATGATGTTGCTTGTTATTTACGGTTTATACAAGTTCCTCCGTCCTTTTCTCCCGAATCCTGTTCGGGGCGCGGACGGTAGGGGTGCAAAGGTAGTTAAATTTCGTATATTTTCGTACCTTCGCAGGTTGGTCTGAACCTGTTTATGAAAAAACGAACGTTACATATCCTGTGTTCCGCGTGGGCCTTTGCCGCGCTCCTTCTTGCTCCCGCTTCCTTGCAGGCGCAGGAGGAAGCTCCGCAAACCGCTTTCGTATTCTCGAACGGCGGAGGCTGGGGCAATTTCCAAGGCAACGCTTTCGAGGGCGAGGGCTTTACCGCCGCATGGAACATCGGTGAACCCATTACCGAGGAATTCGGCACACGTCCTGGTTTCGATGCTTCGAAGAAACGCCTTACGCAAGGCTTCGAGCAGGGCGAAGGCTATATCGCCGACCCTATGGCAACCCGTAACGAGAGCATGGAAGCCGATGGAATCAAACTCTTCCTCACGCCCAATCCCACGCGGGGCAAGATGCAGGGCCGTCTCGCCGGCATAGACACCCGTCTCTACCGATTGGAACTGCGCAATCTTTCGGGCTTTTGTCTGTGGAGCGAAGAACGTTATGCGGGTGAGTTGGAATTGGATTTGACCCCTTTCCCGGACGGGCTTTACGTCTTGGCTGTGACGGATAGGGTATTGCATAGAAATTTATTGTTCAAGATTATAAAAGTGAAGTGATATGAAGTGCGGAGTGATGAGATTTTTTGGCGCCGTGCTGTTGTTTTCGGTGGTCCTCTGTTCGCCCTTGTCGGCGCAGACAACCAAGAAGGTGCCGGCTGCCATTAAATATCAAGTGGTTTTGCGCGATGTAAACGGAGCCGTTTTGTCCGA
>CAMWVZ010000041.1 GCA_947177845.1 uncultured Bacteroidales bacterium
AATGTGGGTGCTTCGGGCGCGAAATCGGGCGTTTTACCGCATTTTGAATTACGCTCGGATAGTTGGGGCGGCGTGGATGTCACCGACCGTAATTTCTCGAATTTCGGCTATGCACGGCCAAGTTTCGGGCGCACCGAAGACGGCCGCCTGCTGTTGGCCTGCGGCAATGAAAACGGAGAGGTGTATCTCTACGACAGCATCGAAGAAAACGTGTCGGCAGGAATGTTCCGCTTTTTGGGAAAAGCTTCCGACACGGGCCGGCGCACAATTCGTGTAGGACTGCACGCATCTCCCTCTCTCTACGACTTCGATAGCGACGGACGGTCCGAACTCGTTATCGGAAACCAGTGCGGTGGGCTGGAATATTTCGTCTCTTCGCAATGGACCACGGTCCGTCCCACGCCCGTTTCCACGGAGCCCTTGCTTCCTGTGTCCGTCTCTTCTTCCGTCTTGGCAAAAATCACACCAAATCCCTTTGTTTCACAACTCTTCATAGAAGCTGAAAACGTATGCGGCTTTGATTTGTTCGATATGAAGGGAAAGCGTGTGCGGCAAGGGAAATTGCATGAGGGACGGAATACGCTGAACCTCGAAACCCTGCCTGCGGGGCTCTACCTGCTGCATATTTCCGATAGGGAGGGCAGGGAGTCGCAAAAAGTAAAACTGATAAAACGATAGAGTATGCTGCTGAGTCTGCCCACCGCCTATCTTCCTCCATTGGATTATTTCGCCGTCATGATGCAGTCGGACAGGTTCTTTATCGACGGAAACCGCCTGTGCAGCAAACAGACTTTTGCCAACCGTGCGCAAATCGTTACCTCGCAAGGCATTTTGAACCTTTCCGTGCCCTGCACCAAACCCAACGGACACCGTAGTTTAGACAACGAACTGATAGTCTGCAATCTCGAAAAATGGCAGCGCGACCATTGGAGGGGCATCGTCACCGCCTACAATAAGTCACCCTATTTTCTCTATTATCGGGATGAATTGGAGATGTTCTATAAGCAGAAACCGCAGAAATTAGTGGATTTCAATACCGCGCTCTTGGATTTCATCATCAGGAAACTGCACTTGCCCGTAACGCGCGTAAAAGATGCTTCGGTGTCTGCCGAGGCCGAAACCGTCATTCCTTTCGATTTCGGCCCCAAACAGCCCGAAAAATATCACATAAACCCTTATATGCAGACTTTTCCGTGCGAGGTTCCCCTTCACAACATCAGCATACTCGACCTTATGTTCAACCTTGGCCCGGAGGCCGTTGTGTTTTTACAACAAGGCCGTCCGGCACCCGGAACGCCCTTATTTTAATTTCGCAACCGCTTCCTTGATGCGGCGGGCGCTTTCCATAAGCTTGTCTTCGCTGGTGGCGTAGGAGATGCGGAAACTCTTGGGGTCGCCGAAGGAGTCGCCACCCACCAAAGCCACGTGAGCGTTGTCGAGCAGGAAGTTGGCGAAATCATCTCCGCAGGAAATGGTCTTGTCGCCGAATTTCTTACCAATCAAACCCTCGATATTAGGGAAGATATAGAACGCACCGGTGGGCACATTTACCTTGAGCCCCGGAATTTCGCGCAACTTTTCAATCATCATGTCGCGACGCTTGCGGAATGTTTCCACCATGTGCTTGAGATCTTCGGATTTCTGCGGGTCTTGCAGCAAGGCGGCCACGGAAGCTTTCTGCGCGATAGAGGAGGCGGCCGAGGTCATCTGACCCTGAATTTTGCCACAGGCGGCCGCGATGTCCTTGGGCGCGGCGATGTAACCGATACGCCAGCCGGTCATGGCATAGCCCTTCGAAACCCCGTTCATGATGATGACGCGGTCTTTGATTTCCTCGAATTGGGCAAGGCTTTCGAATTTGCTTTCAAACGTGATGAACTCGTAGATTTCGTCCGACAGGATATATACGTCGGGGTGCTTGGCCAACACATCGGCCAAGGCCTTGAGTTCGTTGTAGCTGTAAACCGAGCCGGTGGGATTGCTGGGGCTGTTGAAAACCACCAACTTGGTTTTAGGCGTGATAGCGGCTTCCAACTTTTCGGGCGTTACCTTGAAATCGTCTTCGATACCTGCCTGAACCAAAACGGGCACGCCTTCCACAAACTTCACCATTTCGGGATACGAAACCCAAGCGGGACAGGGAATCACCACTTCGTCGCCGGGGTTCACCATAGCCAACAACACGTTGATAATGGCGTGCTTGCCACCGTTCGACACCACGATTTGGTCGGGCGAGTAGGTGAGTTTGTTGTCGCGGGTGAGTTTGGTGCAGATGGCCTTGCGGAGATCCAAGTAGCCGGGTACGGGAGGATAGTGGGTGAAATTGTTGTTGATGGCGTCGATACCGGCTTGTTTAATCACCATAGGCGTGTCGAAATCGGGTTCGCCCACGCTGAGGTTGATGACATCGATGCCTTGTTCTTGCATTTCGCGGCTCCGCTTGCTCATGGCCAAAGTGGCCGAAGGAGCCATTTCCAAAACACGTTTTGCTAATACGGACATAGAAGTAGGTTTTGTTATATACTACAAAAGAGACGCAGTTGGGCTACGTCTCTTATGAAATCTGAACGAAAGAAAGGCGGAGCCTATTCGGCGGGTGCCTCTTCGGGCAGAGCGGCTGTGCCGGTGGGAAGCGTGGTGGGCAACACCGATTCTTGGTCTACACTCAATTCGCTCTTAACCGCGTTTTCCGAACTCTGACGGTTGGGAATGGCGTAGGAGGCAATCAAGCTGAGAACCAAAAGGACAATGGAGAGTACCCACGTGCCTTTTTCGAGGAAGTCGGCCGTTTTGCGCGCGCCCATGATTTGGTTGCCCTGTCCGCCGAAAGTGGAGGACAAGCCGCCACCTTTAGGGTTTTGAATCAATACAATGAGCCCCAAAAGTATACATACAATCAGAAGCAGGACCGAGATAAAAATATAAAATCCCATTTTAAAACCTTGTTATTTAATTGAATACTCCTTTCTTACCCTACGGATAAGGTTAGCAAAGTAACTACTTTTTTCTGGAAATTTCAAGCCCAAACTTTCATAGACGGCAATAGCCTTTTCGGGAGCGCCGTTTTTGAGGTACATTTCGGCCAAAGTTTCGCTGCCGATGCTGAAATCTTCGCGGTTGCTCCTGCCGGTGTCGGGGTCGAAGCGGGCGTAGTCGAAGCCTTCGTTGAGCGAAATGAGGTGTTCCTGCCCTTGCATGAAGCGGTCGATGATGGCGTCGGCCTGCCGGCGGTCGGTGTGTCGGGCGGGGCGTTCCTCTTGTTGGGGACGCAGGAAGTTCCGCAGTTTGTCTACGGGTTCTTCCTCTGTTACAGGGCGAAAACCAACTGCGGAGGCGGGGGCTTTCGGCATGGCCTCGGCTCTCGGTTGGGGCTTGCTGCTTTTGGGCAGGGCTTCGCTGCGGGGCGAAAATCCTTCTTCCTTGCGTCGGGGCAAACTGTCTTGAAAAGGCGAGAAATGCCCTTTGTTCTGCGGTGTGCGCGGGCTTTGCGGGGCGGTCTGAACCTGTTGCTTGAGCCTTGCGCGGTCGGGCACCGTGATAGCCGTGAAGGGCAGGGTGGACGAAAAGGTCTCCGCATCGCCGGTCTGTTTCAGGTTGAGCAGAAACATAAGGTGCGCATATTGACAATAAGGATAACGTGTCGTAAACTCCTTATAAGTCAAGAGACTGTCCGCGTTCAGTTCTTCGGGTCTCGCACAGAAGAGGCTTGTTTTTTTTGCCATAACAGGGTCAAAGGTACGAAAAGTCGGGCGCAGAGCCTATTTTACACCGAAAAGTTTGCGGAAGCGCGGCACCCAATCGGTTTTTTCCCAGCCGAAGAACTCCACTTTCTTGAAGTAACGTTCTTTCTTTCCGTTTTTTTTCACCGTGGTATCGGCATCGCGATAAAACACCTCCACTTCTTCGGTATAGGGCTTGCGGCCGAAATGTCCGTAGCTTGCGGTGGGTTTGAAAATGGGATTGCGCAGGCCGAATCGCTGCACAATGGCGTAGGGGCGCAGATCCACATTCTTCAGCAGGGTGCGGGCGATTTCGCCGTCGCTCATTGCAATGTGCGACGTATTATAAGTATTCACATACAAACCAACGGGTTGCGCCACTCCGATGGCATAGGCCACCTGCACCATAGCGCGGTCGCACACGCCCGCCGCCACCAAATTCTTGGCCACATGGCGCATGGCGTAGGCCGCAGAACGGTCTACCTTCGACGCGTCTTTTCCCGAAAACGCGCCCCCTCCATGCGAGGACATGCCGCCGTAGGTATCCACGATAATCTTGCGTCCCGTAAGGCCTGTATCGCCGTGCGGGCCGCCAATCACAAACTTTCCCGTGGGGTTTACATGGAGATTGTATTTCTTGTCGAAAAGTTTGCGATTGGCGGCCGAGAGCTTCTTCAATACCGCCGGCAGCACAATTTCGCGCACGTCGCGGGTAATCTTTTCGAGCATTTTCTTTTCGGTGTCGAATTCGTCGTGCTGGCAAGAAATCACCAAGGTATCAATGGCTTCTGCCTTGCCGTTGTCGTTGTAGCGCACCGTTACCTGACTTTTGGCATCGGGGCGCAGATAGGGCATCTTCTTGCCTTCGCGGCGGATGTTGTCCATTTCCTTCAAGATAGCGTGCGCCAGATAGATGGGCAACGGCATATAATCTTCGGTATCGCGGCAGGCATAGCCGAACATCATGCCTTGGTCGCCCGCGCCCTGTTCCTCTTCCTTCTTGCGTTCCACGCCTTGGTTGATGTCGGGCGACTGGCTGTGAATGGTGGAAATTACGCCGCACGAATTGCTTTCGAAACAATATTCCCCTTTCGTGTAGCCTATTTGGCGGATAGTGTCGCGGGCGGTCTGCTGCACGTCTACCCAGCCGTGGGTCTTCACTTCACCCGCACATACCACCAAACCTGTGGTGACGAGGGTTTCGCAAGCCACCTTGGCATCGGGGTCCTGCCTCAGAAATTCGTCCAGCAGAGAATCGGAAATCGAGTCGGCTACTTTGTCGGGGTGTCCCGCCGACACGGATTCAGATGTAAATAAATACGACATGGCGTATACAATTTTAGTTCTTAAAGTGTTGTGAAATATGCGGAACGAAAGGCGCAGGAACGCGCGGTATCAAACCCCTTGAATGGGGCGAAAGGTTGCATTTTAGCCTTTTTTAACGTGGTTGCAAGCAGCCAAATCATTCCACACTTTCAGGGCGCGAAAATACAAAATTAATCGCAAAATTCCGTACATTCGCGTTTGGGAAATAATTAAAAGAACAGATATGCAAAAGTTATTGTTGTTGGGCGATGAAGCTATCGCTCAGGGTGCGTTGGATGCCGGCATTTCGGGGGTTTACGCCTATCCGGGAACTCCCAGCACGGAAATCACGGAGTATATTCAGCATTCCAAGAAAGCGAAGGAAGAGGGTATCCACTGCACGTGGAGCGCCAACGAGAAAACCGCCATGGAAGCGGCTGTGGGCGTGTCGTATACGGGGCGCAGGGCCTTGGTCTGCATGAAGCATGTGGGCTTGAACGTGGCCGCCGACCCCTTCACCAACTCGGCGGTGACGGGTGCCAACGGCGGTTTGGTGTATCTGATTGCCGACGACCCCTCCATGCACTCCTCGCAAGACGAGCAGGACTCGCGTTCCTATGCCCGTTTCGCACAGATTCCCTGCATGGAACCCTCCAATCAGCAGGAGGCCTACGATATGATCCGCTATGCGTTCGATCTTTCCGAAAAGTTGCAGACCCCGGTGCTTTTCCGTGTCACCACGCGTATGGCGCACTCCCGCAGCGGGGTGGAATTGCGCGAGGGGCGCGGTCAGAACCCCGTGAAATTAGACCCCAATCCCAAACGCTTTATCCTGCTTCCGGCCAACGCCCGTATGCTGTATAAGGAACTTTTGGCCAAGCAGCCCGAATTCGAGAACCGTGCCTTGCAGGACGGTTTCAACGCCTATCAGGAGGGAAGCGATAAGAAGTTGGGCATCATTGCCTGCGGTATCGGCTACAACTATCTGCAGGAAAATTTCGGCGGCAAGTGTCCGCATCCTGTGCTCAAGGTGAGCCAATATCCCATTCCGCGCACGTGGGTGAAGAAAATCACCGACGAATGCGACAAGGTATTGATTGTGGAAGAGGGTTATCCCATTTATGAAGAATTGATAAGGGGCTATCTGGACGCGAGCGGAAAAATCCTCGGTCGTCTGGACGGCACGCTGCCGCGCGACGGAGAGCTCAATCCCAATATCCTCGCCAAGGCGCTGGGATTGCCCAAGACCTGCGGCGAGCCTATCCCCGACGTTGTGGTGGCCCGTCCTCCCTCGCTTTGCCAAGGTTGTCCCCACGCGGACACCTACACGGCCTTGAACGAGGCGATGAAGGAATACGGACGCGGCCATGTGTTCGGCGACATCGGTTGCTACACCTTGGGTGCGTTGCCTCCCTACGGCGCCATCGGCTCCACCGTGGATATGGGTGCGTCGATAACCATGGCGAAAGGGGCTGCCGATGCGGGTTTGCGTCCCGCCGTGGCGGTTATCGGAGACTCCACCTTCACCCATTCGGGCATGACGGGGCTTCTGGACGCGGTAAACGATAAATCTCCCATCACGGTCATCATCATGGACAACTCCACCACGGGCATGACGGGCGGACAGGATTCGGCCGCTTTCGGAAAAATCGAGCAGATTTGCATGGGCTTGGGTGTGGAGAAGGAACATATCCGTGTTCTCACTCCTCTCAAGAACAATCACGATGAGAATGTGCGTGTGATGAAGGAGGAAATCGCCTATCAGGGTGTTTCGGTGATTGTGCCGCGCAGAGAGTGCATTCAGACGGCGGTGCGCCATGCCAAGGAGGCTGCGAAAGCGAAGAAAGCATAATAATACAAAAACAACGACAATGAAAAAAGATATAATTCTGGCGGGTGTGGGAGGACAAGGTATCCTTTCCATCGCCACTGTGATAGGACGTGCGGCCGTGGCAAACGGCATGTATCTGAAACAAGCCGAAGTGCACGGCATGAGCCAGCGCGGCGGCGACGTGCAGTCGCACCTGCGCATTTCCACCGAGCCTATTTGTTCGGATTTGATTCCCGAGGGCAAGGCCGACTTGATTATTTCGGTGGAGCCTATGGAGTCGTTGCGCTATCTGCCCATGCTCCATGCCGACGGTTGGGTCATCACCAACAACGTGCCTTTCAAGAATGTGCCCGACTATCCTTCGGATGCCGATTTGGAAAAGGCGATGAAGAGCGTCAAGAATATGATTGCGTTCAATGCCGACCAGTTGGCGAAGGAAATAGGTTCACCCCGCTCGGCCAATATGGTGATTTTGGGTGCCGCCGCCGATAAGCTCGGGCTTCCCTACGAAGAATTCGAAAAGGCTGTGGCCGCTATTTTCGCCGCCAAAGGTGAAGATATCGTGAGCGCCAACCTGAAAGCTATGGCTTCGGGGCGCGAACAAAGCCAAAAGTAAGGCTTTTACCGGCTGTTCTTGATACTATCCGCCGCCTGCATATCCTCATACATGGAATTTAGCCGGGCGGTGGATTTTTTGTATATGCCCTTGAGTTTCTCGGGGTGCGCCATATAGTAGTTCATCAGCGCCATATACTGGTTGTAGGTGATTCCGTATTTCTGAAATATAGGAAGATAGGCATCTACGGTGTGTTCTGTCATCACCTCGTTGTAGAGCGAGGGATTGGTTTCTCGATTGTTATACAGACCCGCTTCGGTGAGGCGGATATCGGTGAGCAAATCCACCATGTCCTTTTCCTTGAGAAAGGGCACGGGTTTGTCGGCGTTGCGGCACGAGGCCATACACAGCAGGGCGCTTGTCACCGCGATATAGATTGCAATTCTTTTCATGGCATAAAGATACGTTAAAAAATCACACCGCTGCCGAGGCAGAGCCTGTTGTCGGGCGTGTAGATGACGCCGAATTGTCCGGCGGCGATGCCCTGCACGG
>CAMWVZ010000042.1 GCA_947177845.1 uncultured Bacteroidales bacterium
CAAAAGGATATAGATAGGGAAATTAAAAACATGCGGGCGGAGAAGCGCAAATGAGCTTTCTTTTTTGGCGGAAAACCTTATCAACTTTTGAAGTTGATTATGGAAGGTTCCTATAATTCTTAAAGATGACAGGCTTTCTAATAAATCAGGTAATAGTAATAGGGGTAGGTGTGGCCGTATTCGGCGGTGAGCTCTTCGGTGGTCTTCTGACCTTGCAGCCAAAGCGAAAAATCGTGCAGGAAACGGCGGAAATTCCGTTCCACGCTCTCGTCCACAGGCATATCCTTCAGGAAAGTTTGAACCGAATCCGAGATTGGGAACATTTCCCGCTGCATGATGCAGATCAGTTCCTGTAAAGGACGCGGAAAATTCTCATTCAACCGAATGTAGGAAGGAATTAGAGAGGAGGCGCCCATTAAATCTTTTGACAATAGCCTATCTAAAAGCAAACAATCTAATGTGGCGCGAGAAGATGGATTTCTCTGTATGGAATCAATTTGTATAGAATTAGATAGTTCCAACCATCTGTCGGCATCCTTTCCATAAAACAAGGTTCCTTGCAGAATACGGATGTATTTGTTGGCCAGGCCGTATTGGTAACTGGCCAGCATAGAGGGGATGCAGATCCGTAGGTTGGCATAGGAAAAACGATTGTAATCCAGTAAGTTTACTCCTATATAATAGGTTGCTGTGGGGTTTTCTAAAGCCCTTTGGCGAAGCATGCTTTCCAATGAAAAATCTATTTGGCGTAAATCATTGTGGAGATTGTAGATTTCGGGGATACGATAGTAGGAAAAGAAGCGAGAAACAAGGTTCCCCGAACCGATAAGCGCCGTTTTCGTATAGGACGCAAGACGCAGGCGGAAAATAATTTCGTCCTCCGAAAGCCCCGCATAAAACGTGTTTTGCCCATTCATTACATCGCTTATCGGGCAGGGATGGGAAAACCAATAGGCATCGGCAAATTCCAAGGCATCGGCATAACGTTCTTCCAAGCACAATCTTTCCGTCTGTTTTACAAGTAAGAAAAACTTAACGGGGTGGGGGAGCCTATTATGGAAATTCGGTAAATCCGAAACAAGCCCTTTTTGAATAGACAAGTGATTGGTATGTAAAATATTGGCTTGTATAGCAATGCCGAATAAGAAAGGAATAAAAAGCCACACCCCTGATGTCGGCCTAAAGGTAATGGCTTCTCTTATAACCATTGCCACCAAGAAACAAAGGGAACAAAGGCCACCCGTTACGGAAAAACTCAAAATCAACCAAACGGAACCCATTGCTAAACGTCCGCAGGTAGGCAATTTTCCTGAAAGAAAAAAAACGAAAAGCGATAACAGCAGGGTGTAGGCAAAGTAGAAAGGGAAAATGGGGCTCAGCGCCAACCAACACCAAACTCCCGCCCACAAAAAACCAAACAAGGGAAATAAAATTGCAAACCACGCTGCCTGTTTAGGAAAAAGTCTTTTCAAGAAATGGAGACTGCAAAGAGAGGCCATTACCGAAAAACCTGCACAAAGCAGACTAAAGGTTACATAAACACCCCACCCCTTGTAAAATTGAAGAAAAAAAGCTCCGATGAGTTGGGGAACAGGGTAGAATATATCCAAGCCCGGCAATTGGTTTCCTCCCGCCAAAAAGGCGCGTAGAAAATCGAAGGAGAACGAGAAAAAAGAATTTCGCTCCAACGACCACAATAGCTCGTCATAATGCCAAGCCACAAAGCAGGCAACGAGAAGAGATGTCGGCCACAATAAAATTTTATTGTTTTGTTTGTACATCGCAGGTTAGAGCTTGATTTCTCTTGGCTTTGGCTATCTTCTCCGGGGATAGGCCGGAGGCGTTTTTTACAAACATAGGCAAGTTGAAAGCGCGAAGAGAAGTTTTATAAAAGTTTGGATTTTTTTGCGGAAGCAGGAACGGGCGGCTGAATTGTTTACCATCAAAATAAGCAAAGTAAGGATGGAGATGGTAGCCGTCGGCCCGCTTGCTGTTCGCTACCACCCACTTTCCGTTGCTTGACCAATGATGCCAACTTTCGTCGTCGGGAGAGTTGAGCTCTTCCACATAACGCGCATAGGCTTCTTCGTTGCAAGAAGTGCTGCCCGTGGATTGCATGGAGTCGAATTTCATCAAATCCACCAACACTAAATCTCCTTGCGATTGGTAGGGAACAGAGTTGAAAAGCGAGGTGCAGCAAAGCAGGAATTTTCCATCGGGGCTTATTTGAGGAATGGCGTAACTATGCCCTGCTCCTCCCCGCAAAATTGTTTCCACTGGACCGGCAAAACGCCCCTCTTCTGGTAAAAATTTTATTCTGACCAAATCGAAATAGATATGGCGTACCCGCTCGGTGTGATCGGGGTAGAGCGCCACCGTGTCGGTGCTCACCTTGGCCGTGCGGCAGAAATACAACCACTCCCCGTTGGGGCTCCAAGCCGGCCATGTTTCCTCAAACGCCTGTGTCCAAAGGTTGCTGTCAAGGACAATGCGATTTGCGAGAGGTTCGTAGAGAATGATATTGGAGGCACTGTCCAAGATATTAACAAAGGACTTATGCGCATCTATGCCGTCCACACCGACCATGTTAGAGGAAAAGGCTATCCACTTGCCGCAGGGATGCCAATCGGCGTAGGCCAATGTAAGAGGCATTTGCAACGAATCGGGCAAGGATTGTAGCGTTGCGTCCAACTCTCGGTTCGACGGCGGGACAATTTTCTGCAAAAGATTATCTTGCCATACCAAAGTACCTTCCGATGGCTTGCGCAGGTGGAGGATCATATAATCGGCATTCCTATTGTGGTAGGTATGACAATTAAAGCAGTTGTTTTCCATGAGGGCATTGCTGACCAGTATTTTTTCGGAAAAACTTTCCAACGAGCGTTCACAGAGAAGAATGGTATGGTTTTGGGCCGAAATGGGTTGCACCGATCTGTAGGTGAAATAAGGGTCTATGGAGTCGGCCACGCGCCAATGTATAGGCGGGAAAGTATAGGTGTTGCCGTTTTTGGTGCGTGCGGAAATGTCGAGACGGATAGGTGAGCCTGTTTGATAGGCTTCTCGCAAGAGTTTCCGCCAAAATTTCATAGGAAAGCGGACGCCCTTTTTGCCGGCGTGGAAACATTGTGCGGAAGTTTCCGCGGACACTTCTACCCAAAATCTTTTAAAACTATCGGGTAGACAGAAGTTGAGAGGCGCGATATTGCAGGGAATCACCAAGCCGTCGCCATAGTTTGGGTAGAGAGGCGCCACATCTCCTGTCGGTTGTGCATTCGGTGTTCTATGCCCACAACCTGCCAATAATCCGGCCATGAGAGCGAGGCCGATATATAGGCTAAGGATGGTTGCAAAACGATATGGCTTTTTCATGATGTCAGTGCATTAAGGAGTCTTGTAGGGCCTCTGGACTGGGTGTGATGAAACGACTGAAGTAATAGTTGTAGGCGAAGGTATAACCGAATTTCTCGGTCAGTTCTTCTGGAGTCTTAAGGTGGCATTGCCATAGTGAGCGAGCCTGCAAGAATTTCCCAAATTGTTGAACTGTATTATTATCCCATTCCATGCGTACTAAATATGCTTGTATGGAATCGGCTATGGGTATTTCTTCCATTTGCATAATCCAGAATGCCTCCTGTAGGGGTTGGGGAATTTTGTAGGTAGAGGTTGCGTCAGAGGATGAGGTTTGCCCGCTCAGGCGCAGATAATCGGGAAGCATAGCGGCAACATCTTCCAGTTTCTTATAAAGCAAGTTGTTGAGTATTATACAGCTTAAAACATTGAAGGAATTAGGATTCTGCTCCCATCTCATATAAAGTTCTTCCGTTAAGCTTGAGGGATCATTCATATAGTCGGTGAGACCCTTTTTGCCATAGTCGGTGATTTTTTTTGCCAAAGCCACCACTTCGTCCGAGGCCGAGACCTCTGGATTCCGCAAGAACGCCAACACCTCACCATACTTGAAAGCCTCTTTCTCCCAACCCTTCACTCCCGACCACACCTGGATATACCGTTCCGCCAGATTATATTGCCCGCAAGCCATCATAGCCGGCACCATTAATGTCAACGCCTCTCCCGACAATCCGGTTTTTTCCATCATGTTAATACCAAAATAGTAAACGAAGGTAGGGTTGTCGAGAACCCGTTGACGGAGCATCCACTCCAACGAATATTTGCTTTGCGGACCATCCTCCATGCCATTGTAGATTTCGGGAATGCGGTAGTAGGAAAAGAAGCGCGAAATAAGGCTACCCGAGCCGATGAGAGCCGTTTTCGTATAGGACGCAAGACGCAGACGGAAAATGATTTCGTCCTCCGAAAGCCCCTCGTAAAGCGTGTTCTGCCCGTTCACCAAATCGCTTATCGGGCAAGGGTGAGAAAACCAATAATCATCGGCAAACGCCACGGCCTCCTCATAGCGCTCCTCCAAGCACAGCCGCTCCATTTTCTGCAACTTCTTCTCCAAGTTGTCGTCCGCAGCCCCGCCGCAACCCGCCAAAAGTCCAGCCACCAATCCCACGGCCAACATCCCGCCAATTTTCGCTATAATTTTCATTGTCTACCCCTATACAAAAGAAAAACAAAATCCAAAGACTATTGTAACTTAAAAGATAGTCAGTGCCACCTGCCGTCCCAGCCCCTCAAAAATCCGGAAAAGCGTATGGAGTTGAATATCGGATTTGCCGTTTTCCAATCTCGATATGTAGGTTTTCTTTGTACCAATCCTCTCTGCAAGTTGCTCTTGCGTGAGGCCGGCTCTCAACCGTTCTTCCTTAAGTGTCACGGCAAGGCTGAATGCAGCGGAATCGGCATCAAATTGTTCTCTTTCCGGAGTGCCGGCAACACCATACTCCGCGTCAAGAAGTTCATCGAATGTACGGGCTTTCATTATAGCCGCCTTTTTATTCTTATCCATTTTGTTTTTCGTTAAAATAGTCCGTCATTATTTTTGTTGCCTTTTCAATCTCTTTCGCTGGTGTTTTTCTTGTTTTCTTCTGGAAACCATTAAACAATATCACCAACGCCCCTTCATCAAAGCAACAAAAGATTCGAAATATATCACCCCCGAACTCCACACGTATTTCGTAGAGGCCTTTTGTTCCTTCTATGCTTTTCAGTATGGATACAGGTATTCTCTCCATCGTCCTAACGACGTCGAGGCAGTAGTTTATCTTTCGTCTAACACTTTCTTTCTGTCCTAGATAAAACTGCCTGAAGTAGTCTTTGTATATGTGGATGGTGCGGTGTATCATTTCGTTTGCAAAGTTAACTAAAAAGTTTACATTCCACAAATAGACTTACCGGCGGTGGGCGCTCTTGCTAATGTCCGCCGAAGTTATCCGAGGGGAGGGGTGAAGAGGCGCCGGAGGTGGCGTCCACGCTTCCCGACACCATGCCCGAAGTGTCGAAAAACGTCATATCGGGCGAGGAAAGAGGCTGTTCCACAATATCCTTGTAGGTTGTTTTGTCGAAAGGAAGCGGCTTGCCGCTAAACACAGGAAACGTATAAGACCGTGTGTTCCAGATATAATGGTCGGGCTGCTTCTGCGGCAACACAAACGGCTTGGAAATCTTTTGCTCGTCGGGCGCGGAACCGTCGAAATGCGCCAGATACAGAAGCGACTGCGCCCCCGATTCCCGCTTGGAGGTAAACACAAACCACTTGCCGTTGGCGCTCCACACCCCGCGCCGGTCTGCATCGGGCGAGTTGAAGCCCGGCGTATGCACTTTGCGCAAGTATGCCCGTCCGTCTTCCGCGCTGTCCCATTGCAGAAGAATCAAATCTCCTTGATTTTGAGACGGAAAAGACCCCATCATCACTGTCGATACAAACAGAAATTTTCCGTCGGGGCTTGCGCTCGGAATGGAAGCGCTGCGGTTGATGCTGTCGCCCGCCGCACCGCCAAAATTGTCGCCGAGAGGCGAATACACCATTTCGGGTTCTCCGAAAGTTTCGCTATCTGCATTAAAATCAATACGGAACAAATCGTAGCGGAACTCCGCCAAACACTCCTTTTCCCGCTCCTGCGGCAAATTCCACACCTCCATGTGGGGCGTGCGGCAGAAATAGAGGCTTTTGCCATCGGGAGCCCAGGTGGGAAACGAAAAACAGAAAGCCGTGTCGGTGAGGGCGGGGCAGGAAAACAAACGGTTCTGCCGCGTGTCGTAGAGCACAATCCAGGCCGCCACATCGGGCATGAGGTCTTGGGTGCGGTGCGGATTCACAAACTGCACGGGCGCAATGCGCGTGGTGGCGAAGGCGATATAACGCCCGTTAGGGCTCCAGGCGGGGTAGGAAAGACGGAATCCATAGCGGGCAGGCACCGAGATTTTTAGCGAAGAATCGTTGCCGAGGGTTATCACCGTGCCCGCAAAGGCCTCCCGCACATGAAACACCATTTTCGCATCCGCCCCCAAACTATGGCAATTCATGCAGTTGTTTTCGGTCTGTAGATTATCCATCAAGCAGCGGTGCGAAAAATCCGTGATATTGCGCTCGTATACTTGGAGCCGCCCGCCCGTGTTTTGGTCGTGAGGCCCAAGACGATACACCAAATAAGGGTCTATGCTGTCCGATGAAATCCGCCACAGGCGCGAGGCCGTATCGTCCACCACAATCCGCAGAAAACCACCCGTTGCCGAAGCCAGCATGTTCCGCCAATCCGATTCATTAAAAATCAAATTCTTGCATCGAGCATACAGTTGCGAACCCAATACGTTTCCCTTGCTGTCGCAGGCCTCCACGCGCACACGGTGCGTCCGCCCGTCTGCCATAAGGAAATTGAGGGGTGCGATATTGCAGGGAATCACAATGCCGTCGGCATAGTCGGGATAGATATTGACGGAGGGAGGCTCCACCCGTCCGCAAGCGCAGAAAAGACCCGCCGCAACCATTCCCAAGAGCAAACTCACAGTCCTCATGATTACAAAAAATAAAACCGAAATGTAAAAGTATGGCGATAGAGACGCGAAGCCTCCATAAAATCCATTTTTCCAATATGATAGAGCGCCCACGCCCGATAGACCGTTTCCACATCTTCCAACACGTTGAGGTTGAGATGATAGCTCATATAGGGCGTTTCGAGCATCTGTTTGCGGGAGAGGGAAGAAGGATAGTTGCGCATAAAGCACACCGCCTCCTGCATATAGGCGGGAAGCGTCTTGCAGCCGAGTTTCGAAGCTTGTTCGGCCAGATACTCCACGCGGTCGAGCCGCTTTTCAAGCAGACACAGAAGCGTGTAGTATTCCCAAAGAGGCACAGACATTTCCGCAGGCTTGCCCGGAAATCCCTCGGCATAGAGCTTCACCCAGCCGTCTAAATGATTGCCGCCCCGCACCAACGAAGCCGACTGCAAAGGCACGGGCCGCGCCCCGTCTTCCGCCCCACAGGCCGCCTCGAGAGCTTCCCCAAACCTTTGAGCCACTTTCCGATGTGCCAACGTGCGCGAAGCATAGCGCAGACTCTTTTGGAGCAAGCGTCCCTGCCCCGTATGCAGTTCGGCCCTCAGCAAAGGCTCCACAAAACGGTTCTGCCATCCCTCCTTTTCAAAATGAGAAAGAATGAAAGGCACCTGCGGCGCATACACCCCCAAACAATCCTGCAACAGCACATACGGATAGGCGCATTCGTTCATATAAGGGAAGTCCGAACCGAACATACCGCCCATCAACGGCACATCCCCATACTCTAAAAACATATTGTTGAGCCGCCCCGTCTGCAAAAGCGAAAGCTTGAGCCAAGCCGTCATCTCCACCCGTTGCGCCTTCACCGCTTCGGTTTCCACATCCAAAGGCACGCTCGCCCGCTCGCGGCACACACGGTCGCTAATTTCAAAACAACGCTCGTAGTTGCCCATATAGGCCGCCTGCCGCACCTGCAAGAGATTTCTTTCCAAAGGGTTGTGA
>CAMWVZ010000043.1 GCA_947177845.1 uncultured Bacteroidales bacterium
TTTTAAATTCTAATGGGCGGCCAGCCAGTTGTCGGCGGCGTTCTGTTCCACTTCCACCGGAACACGCATGGGCAGGGCGTTTTTCATTTCCTCCTCCACCAACGCTTTCATGGCGGGCAATTCGTTCTGCGGTACGTCGAACACAAGTTCGTCGTGCACTTGCAGAATCATCTTGGCCTTTAAATTTTCCCGACGTATCCTGCGGTCTATCGCAATCATCGCCACCTTTATCATATCGGCGCTCGAACCCTGCACGGGTGCGTTGACGGCATTGCGTTCGGCATAGGCGCGCACCACGGCATTGCCCGAATTGATATCCTGCAGATAGCGGCGGCGGTGAAGCATGGTCTCCACATAGCCTTTCTCCTTGGCCTCATTCACCACCTTTTCCATATACTGCCGCAATGCCGGATAGTTGGCATAGTAGCGTTCGATAAGGTCGGCGGCCTCCTTGCGCGGAATCTGCAAACGGTCGGCCAGGCCGAAAGCCGAGATACCATAGATGATGCCGAAATTCACCGTCTTGGCCTTGCGCCGCATTTCGGAGGTAACCTCTTCGGGTTTCACGCCGAACACATTGGAAGCCGTGGCGGTATGCACATCCTTATGTTGCGAGAAATCGCGCAACATCACTTCATCTCCGCTCAAATGGGCAATGATGCGCAATTCTATCTGCGAATAGTCGGAAGCCAACAATTGATTTTCGGCAGAACCCGCCACGAAACAACGGCGGATTTCCTTGCCCATTTCGGTACGTATGGGAATATTCTGCAAGTTGGGGTTTTGCGAACTGAGCCGTCCCGTTGCGGTAACAGCCTGATTGTAGGTTGTATGAATTCGCCCCGTCTGCGTATCTATCAATTGCGGCAAAGCATCCACATAGGTGGATTTTAGTTTGGTGAGACTGCGGTAGCGCAACACCTTTTCCACAATGGGGTGCTTGTGCGAAAGTTTCTGCAAAATATCTTCCGCCGTGCTGTATTGCTTGGTCTTGGTCTGTTTGGGCTTTTCGGTTATCTGTAGTTTTTCGTAGAGAATTTCGCCCAGCTGCTTGGGAGAAGCGATATTGAACTTTTCGCCGGCGGCCTCGTAAATCTCGCTTTCCACTTGCTTTATCTGCTCCGCCAATTCCCTGCCGTAAGCGGCCAGACGGACCGTATCGAGTTTCACGCCGATGCGCTCCATGCGGCAAAGCACGGAAGCGAGCGGTATCTCCACATTCATGAACAAATCTTCCGCACCCACCTGTTCCAAAAGAGGACGAAGCTTCTGTTCGAGCAACAGACAGGCTTTTATGTTCTGCAGACCGAAAGAGAGGTCGACGGTTGAGAACAAATCCTTTCCCGAAGTGTCTTCGGCATAGGTGTATGGCAAATAGTTCTGCACCAAACGCGAAAGGTCGTGTCCGGTTTCGGGGTCGGCCAGATAATGCGCCAACATCACGTCAAAAGCCGGGAAATCGCGTTCCAACACGCTTTCCATTCCCATATTGGCAAAGAGATGCAGAAGGTTTTTTACATCGTAGCAAAGCAAGGGGCATTGGAAAAGTTCTTCCAAAGCTTGTTTCTCATCGGCGGAAAAACGTGTGGAATCGGCGGGTATATAGATATAGGAACGAAACGAACCGTCCATTTGTGCGAAAAACAAAGCGTCCACGCCCGATTTCCGAATGGACGAAGCGGTTACGGGATGCAGATAGAAAGCCACGGGAGCGCCCGTCTGCCGCAGTTGCGACAAACCATTCCGCAAGTCGGCGGCGGTTTTCCAAAGCACGGCCTTTTCCACTTCTTTTTCGGTGCACAGAGGTGTCCGCGTTACGGCGGGCGCAACCACCTCGGCCGGGGGCGGAACGGACGGAGAAGACACTTCGGCCGGCGTAGGCGCGGGGCTTTCAACGTCTGCAACCGCCGACTTCAAACCTGCATAATACGAAAGCAAACGGACGCTGAACGTACGCATCTCCAACTCGTCCAAAAGCGCAGTCACCTTTTCTATATCGGGCTGTCTCAACTGCAATTCCTCTTCGCTGAATTCCACAGGCGCGTCCAAAAGAATCGTGGCCAACATCTTCGATTCACGGGCTTGCCCCTCGTTCTGCTTCACCTTTTCCCGCAACTTCTCGTTGGCAATTTCATCACTTCTTTCCAAAAGATTTTCCACCGAACCGAACTGCGCCAAAAGTTTGCGGGCCGTTACCTCCCCCACCCCCGGAATGCCGGGAATATTGTCGGCCGCATCGCCCCACAGCCCCAACATATCAATCACCTGCAACGGATTTTCGATGCCGAACTTGGCGCATACTTCCGCAGGACCGAGAATTTCCACACCATTGCCGCCGTGTGCGGGTTTATACATAAAAACCTTGTCGCTCACCAACTGCCCGAAATCCTTGTCGGGCGTCACCATATAGACGGTAAAACCCTCTTTCTCGGCTTTCTTGCTCAAGGTGCCTATCACATCGTCGGCCTCGTAACCCTCCGCATATAGAACCGGAATGCGCAAAGCCTCCAACAAACGTTGGATATAGGGAATGGCGACACCTATATCTTCGGGCATTTTCTCGCGGTTGGCCTTGTATTCGGTATATTCCAAATGCCGCGCGGTGGGCGCCATGGTGTCGAAAGCCACACCGATATGCGTGGGTTTTTCCTTGCGCAACAACTCCAAAAGCGTATTGGCAAAGCCCAAGAACGCCGAGGTGTTGATGCCGGTGGAAGTGATACGCGGATTTTTATTCAGGGCAAAATAGGCGCGATAAATCAGAGCCATCGCATCCAACAAAAACAATTTTTTTTCGTTCTGCATGACTCCTTCTATTTTTGCATGACTTCCTTTTGATAAAACTGTTCGTAAAGCGCGATGCCTTTGGTTTCCTTAAGCGTATTGAGATTGCGGTCGTTAATCTCAATCACGTTTTTCTTCTCTATGTTGCCGAACACATAGTCGTTGTCCAAAATCATCCTTCTGTATTTGCTCGCCGCCCGCATGTCGGGGAAAGACGAAATCACCACCGCATAACGGTTCTTGTTCGTTGCGCCCACCACAATCGTTTCCCGCAGGTTTCCGTCGGAATAATACTTGTCGTTGAAACCTTTCACACGCAACACCATTACCGTCGGTTCGCGCTCCTGCTGCTCGCATATCACCAGCACCGAATGAGGCTCGTTTTTCTCGCCCTTTTCGTATTCTTGTTTCTTGGGTTGGGAAGCGGCACTGTCGGCCGGCTTCTGTTCGCCTGCGGTTTCGGCGGGTTTAACCTCCTTCACCGGATCGCTTTCGGCCGAATATATCCGATTGGACATATCCTCGCGCGCCTTTTTCTCGGCGGCACGAACCCTCTCCACCAAAGCGCTTTCGGGATAGGACGTGATGAATGAACGCGTCAAGGGCAACATCTTCTCGTAGGTGTACACATGCGCGGTGGCGATGATTTTAAGATAGAGGAACTGCTCGCGGAAATTATTGACGGGATATTCTTTCTCCACGCGGGAAACGATATCCAAAACCGCGCGGAAATCGTTGTTCGCAAACTTTTCGTAGGCCTCGCCGTAGAGTTTCTCCACCTTCTTGGCATTCGCCTCCAAATCGCGGTAGTAGTTGGGATTGTTCACCCTTTGGTCTTGCTCGCTTCCCGCAAACCGCTGCGCCAGCACATCCGCATATTTGCGGAACGAGGCCATATCTCCACTCTGACGATAGACCTTGCAAAGCAATTCGCAGGCACTGGGAACATAGGGAGAGGAAGGATATTCGCGCACCAAGCGCACCAAATAGGGCTCACCCTCGCTGTTCTCGCCAAGTCGGTCGCAATAAATCACCCCGATGTGATAGAAAGCGGGCTCGATGATAGAGTCTAATTTCCGATAGTCGGCTTCCGTAACGGGCAACTGCGCCAGATAGTATTCGGGATCTGCCGGAGTGAGAATCTTGGGGGCGGCTTCTTCCTCGTCGAGCCCCGTTTCATCGGTATTCCCACCGACAGGCCGCAAGGCCGCCATAGCGGGTTTGGAGGAAAGAAACCAAAGGTCTTCCAATTCCCTCCGGCCCCACTTCTTCATAAATTCCGACAAACCCGCGTTCTTGGTCTGCTCGTTATAAAAATACCAGTTCGACTGCACGAGAGACGGACCGACGGCATCTTTCTTGGCCTTGCGGGCTTCCTCCTGCTGCTGCACATACCGCCGTGCCTTCGCTTCGGCATATTTATACTGGTCTTTCCTGCCCATCATACCCACCTGCCGCAAGGTATCGGCCTCCACCATCTGCCCGTAATAGCGGGTAAGGCCGGCGAGATTTTCTGCGCGGCTTATAATAATATAATATTCGGGATCGTCATAATCAACTACTTTCGCAGCGATTTCATAATATTTTTGCGACTTTATATATTGCTTGTTATCATAGAAATACGAAGACAATCTGCGAGCCGCCATTAGCGTGCGCTCGGGGTCGTTCTGACTGGCGGCTATCGATTGCTCCATATATTTCACCGCATCTTCATCGTCCCCGTGACGGAACGTGATTTCACCCATCACATAATAAATTCTCCCGAAATACGCATTGTTCTTGGGGTCTTTCAACATCTTCCGCAACCCTTTCAGAATATCGCGGCTGCCCGCATTGATATCCGAACACAAAGCCATGTTCAGACGGGCGTTGAACACCAAGTCCAAAGGAGGATTCAGTTTGAGGCAGGTCTTATAATATTCGTAGGCCTGCATATTGTCTTCGTTGCGTTGGGCTATCTGTCCGAGAATGAAATACAGACGCGCCTTGAGGTCGCGGTTCCTGCAACGCTCGATGCCCGTCTGCAGATAGGGCACCGCCTCGATATATTTTTCCTGTTGAAGCAGATATTCGGCCTGCACCAAAGGCAAATCGCGGTAGGTCTGCTTCATCAGATTGTTTTCGTTCTGCGCGTCCACTTGGCTGAGGAACGAATAAGCCATGCTGAAATCTTCTTCCAATATATAGGTGCGGGCAATCCACAGCATCGCCTCGTAGTGCTCGGGGTTGGCGGCGAATTCCGACAGCACGAAATTAAACACCGTGCGCGCTTTCGAATACTGCTTCTGATAGAAGAAACCCTGCCCCATCAACAGGTAGGCGTTGTCGACGGTCTTGACGTATTCTTTGCCGCGAATGGAGATGGAATGTTTCTTGATGACTTTCACTGCCTTTTCTATCATGCGCGACGTTTGCGTGGAAATCATCGCGGTGTCTTCCACGCTTCCGTATTTAAACACGGGTATCACGCCGAAATAGTTGTCGGCCGAACGGTCCTTGAGTATCTCGTCGGCCTCTATGCGCGATTGCAGGCCGTTCCAATAGATATTATAGTAGGCGGTGAGGTTATGATAGTTGCGCGACAGAAAAGTGTTCTTCGAGGTGGAACACCCTGCAAGCATAAGCAGGCAGACTGTCGACAAAAGCCAAAACAATATCTGTTTCGAGAGTTTCATAAGCATTTACTCCACTTTGCTTTCGATGGCCGTATCGTAAATTTTCCCATACTCCCCTATCACTCCGAAATCGTAATCGTCCACCCTGATTTTTCCGGAGGTGACACTCCCCAGATACACCATCGGGATTCCGTTATTCATCATCAACTCTTCAAATTCAAGATCCACGGCCGGATCTATCGACACCACCACCCGGCTTTGGCTTTCGCCGAAGAGGTAGGAATCTAAACGGAAAGAGTCGTCTACCATGATGTCGAACCCTAAGTTCCGCACCATGGCACTTTCCAAAAGGGTTATCATGAGCCCGCCGTCCGACACGTCGTGCGCCGAATTGAGCAAACGGGCCTCTATCAAATCCAAGACACTCCGTTGCAGGTTATATTCTTCGTCCAAATCGAAGTGCGGGGCCGGCGAAAATTTCACACCTCTATAATGATAGAGGTATTGCGAGCCGTTTATGTCTTCGCGCGGACCGCCCAACAAATAAATCGAGTCGCCTTTCTTCTCGAAGCCTATGCCCGTAAGGTTTTTCTTATTCAGCACACCCACCATGCCCACCACGGGAGTGGGATAAACCGCCTCTTCCTTTCCGCTTTCGCTGTATTGATTGTAGAAACTTACGTTTCCGCCCGTTACAGGTGTCTGAAATTTCTTGCAGGCGATAGCCATACCTTTCACCGCGCTCACAAATTGCCAATATACTTCGGGATTGTAGGGGTTGCCGAAATTGAGGCAGTCGGTGAGGGCAAGCGGTTGGCCGCCCGAACATACGATATTGCGCGACGCTTCGGCAACCGCAATCTCCGCACCCACCAAGGGGTTGGCATATACATAACGGGAATTGCCGTCGACGGTAACGGCCAAAGCGTTGTCGGTGCCCGGCAGGTTCACCACGCCGGCATCGCAAGGTTTGTTGGTGGTCATGGTTTTGGCGCCCACCATAGAATCGTATTGCTCGTAAATCCAGCGTTTGGAAGCAATGTCCGGACAGGCGCAGAGAAATTTCGTCACCTTGACCGCTTCGGCGAAATCCACATCCTTTATAGTATGTATGTCGAAACGGTTGCACTTGGCGAAACTCTTATGCTCCTTATATTTTCTGTCGTAAACGGGTGCGCCGTATCCCAGCACCAACGAAGAGGCCGGCACGTCGGCCGCCAACTCACCCCCGCGATAAAACAGCAAGCGGTCTTCGTCTATCACCTCGCCTATCTTCTCGCAACACAAATCCCATTTGTCGAAAACGGCTTTCACTTCCTTTTCCTTGCCCTTCTTCACCACCACCAACATCCTTTCCTGCGATTCGGACAACAGGATTTCCCAAGCCTCCATATCCTTTTGACGCAAAGGAACTTTGTCCAAGTCTATCTTCATGCCGCATCCGCCTTTCGCACTCATTTCGGAAGTGGAGCAGATGATGCCCGCCGCGCCCATGTCCTGCATTCCCACAACAGCCTTGCTTCCCGCGAGCTCCAACGAAGCCTCCATGAGAAGTTTTTCCTGAAACGGATCGCCCACCTGCACGGAGGGAAGGTCGGAAGAAGAATGTTCGGTGAGATCGGCCGAAGCGAAGGTGGCGCCGTGAATGCCGTCCTTTCCCGTAGCCGAGCCTACGATAAACACGGGATTTCCTTTTCCCTTGGCCACCGCCGAAATCAAATCTTCCTTACGCATGATGCCCACCGACATGGCGTTTACCAAAGGATTGCCGTTGTAGCAGTCGTCGAAAGCCGCTTCGCCCGCCACCACCGGAACACCGAAACTGTTTCCGTAGTGTGCGATGCCGCGCACCGTTTCTTTCATCAAGTGCTTGGCGTGTTCGTTATCGAGATTTCCGAAACGAAGCGAATTGAGTTGCGCGATAGGGCGCGCTCCCATTGTGAATATATCGCGATTGATTCCCCCCACGCCTGTGGCCGCCCCTTGAAAAGGCTCCACCGCGCAAGGGTGATTGTGAGATTCTATCTTGAATACGCAGGCATAACCGTCGCCCACGTCCACCATACCGGCGTTTTCTTCTCCCGGTCCCGCCAATATCCGTTCTCCCTCGTGAGGAAGCGTCTTAAGCCATTTTATGGAATTCTTATACGAAGCGTGTTCGCTCCACATCACCGAATAGACACTCAATTCGGTAAAATTGGGGTTGCGCCCCAGAATCTGTTTGATTTTTTGATACTCTTCCGCAAGCAATCCTAAGTCTTTGGCGGTTGCTTCGGACACAATAGTAAAGTTGCGGCTCGCAATATTGCGAGCCGCAGACCTTTTTTTGTTGCTTGTTTTGGTTTCCACCATTATTTCTTGGCAACAGCTTTTTTAGCAGCCTTGGGGGCGGCCTTCTTAGCCACAGCCTTCTTGGCTACGGTCTTTTTGGCGGCAGCCTTGGGGGC
>CAMWVZ010000044.1 GCA_947177845.1 uncultured Bacteroidales bacterium
TAAAACAGGCGGTCGCGGGTGTCGTTCTCGGCAAGGTCTTTCAGACGCTCCAGCAACGAAGCCTTGATTTTGCCCTCGGGCATCTTGGCGATTTCGGCGGCGATGAGCCGGTCGCCCTCCTTCCGCGTACCCTCCGAAGCGTAGTCCTTCAGATATTCGGCCAAGGTCATCAACGCATTGGGCGTGCAGAACTCCCCGATGAAACCCGGAATGGCATATTCCATGAAATGCTCGCCCGTGCGCCCCACCCTGTAACACGACGTGCAGAACGACGGAATGAAATCCTGCTGCATCAGCCAACGTATCACCTCGTCTAAAGTGCGGTTGTCGGCAATCTGAAACTGCTCTTTTTCAAGCTTCTGCGCATCCGCAATAGAAGATTTCTCGTGATAGGCGCCAATTTCCAGACGCGTGCCCGCGTCGATTTGCGACACCCCGAACAACATCACCTCGTCGCGGATTTTCTTGCTCTCCCGCGCGGTCATAATCAATCCCGTATACGGCACCGCCAAACGCAACACCGCCACGAGATGCTTGAACTGCTCGTCGGTGGTCTGATAGGGAAGCTTGATATCCAAGCCATTGGAAGGTTGGATGCGGGGAAAGCTGATGGTGTGCGGCCCCACATGGTAGTATTGTTGCAGGTGAAGCGCATGCGACACCAAGCCCATCACCTCGAACTTCCAGTCATACAGGCCGAAAAGCGCCCCTATGCCCATATCGTCGCAACCGGCCTCGAAAGCGCGGTCCATGGCGTTGAGCCGCCACATATAGTCGGCCTTGCGCGTGCCGGCGGGGTGATAGAGCGCGTAGGCCTCCTTATTATAAGTCTCCTGAAAAATCTGATAGGTGCCGATGCCGGCCTGCTTCACGGTGCGGAAGCCCTCTATATCCAAGGGAGCGGCGTTGATGTTGACGCGACGGATTTCGCCGTGCGCCTCCTTGGTGTTGTAGACCAACTGCACGGTATGGGCGATGAATTCGGGGGAATACTGCGGCGTTTCGCCATATACCAAAATAAGACGCTTGTGCCCCTCGCGCTCCAGCTGCTTCACCTCCTCCACCAGCTCCTCGTCCGAAAGGGTACGGCGCACCGTGGTGGAAAGGCTGCGGCGGAAACCGCAGTAGGTGCAGTCGTTCATGCAGTGATTGCCGATATAGAGCGGCGCGAAGAGCACGATGCGGTTGCCGTAGATCTCGCGTTTGAGCTTACGGGCGGCCTCGTAGATTTCTTCCTTGAGCGCGGGGCTTTGCACCACCAAAAGGGCGGCCGTCTCGTCCAAGTCCAAGGCTTTCTTTTCCAAACTCTTGGCTAATACGGCGCGAACCTTGCCCGCGTCTTCTTTCTGCGACAGAAGCCCGAAGATACGGGCATCGTCGATAAAGTCCACCGCATCCTTCGTCAAGCCGAAATTCATCTTACAAGATATTAAAAAGTTGTTCCTTTATCTTTTCCAATTCGTCTTTCATGCGCACCACAAGCTTCTGAATGTCCACTTCGTTGGCTTTCGAACCCATGGTATTGATTTCACGTCCCATTTCCTGCGCAATAAAGGCGAGCTTGCGCCCCGGCATCTCCTCCTTCATCGTCTCGATGAAATACGCGCAATGCTTGTGCAGGCGCACTTTTTCTTCCGTGATGTCGAGCTTTTCAAGATAGTAGATCATCTCCTGCTCCAGACGGTTCCGGTCGACGCTCTTCTGCGCCGTCTCCCACTCGGCCAGCTGTTTTTCAATCCTCTGCCGGATGGCCGGCACCCGTCCCGCCTCGAACGGCTCCACCTCATAGGCTAATTGGTCGATAAGCCCGGCACGCGCACACAAATCCTTCTCCAACACAGCCCCTTCCTGACTGCGGCTTGCATCGGCCGCCTGCAAGGCCTCGTCCAGCACACGCATCACCTGCGCCATATCCTCCTCGCTCAAGCGCGTCACCCGACTGTCGGTCACCACGCCCGGCAACATCAACACCACCTTCGGCGCGCACAGTTCGTCCGCATCGCTCCGTCCCGCCTCGCGCCAAAGCGGCTCCAGCTCACGCAGTTCCTTCAGGTAAGAGGCCGCTTGCAAGCTGTTTACGTGCCAATTAACGCTATCCGAAGCGGCCTCCTCGCGCAACAGGTTCAGGCAACATTCCACCTTCCCCCGCGACAGCACCGCCCCGATACGTGTACGGAACGCCGGTTCCAGCTCGCGGAACTCATGCGAGAGCCGGCACGTCAAATCCAATGTCTTGGAGTTGATGCTCCGCACTTCAATCTGGAAAGCCTTTCCCGCCACCTCCCCCACGCTCTTCCCGTAGCCGGTCATCGATTTCAACATATCTTCATTATTTTAATAAAAATCCCGCAATAACACCAACACCCCGTCATCACCCTCCTATCCCCGCGCGAAATTACACATAATTCGGCAAGCGCTGATTCGTTACCCACGGCAACCCAACCCTACTCATCCTCGAACTGGATGCGGAAATCCTCGCGCGTATCGTATTTCTTTTCGGGCTGCTTGGAAGGTTTCTTGGCCGGTTTCTTAGCCTTGTCATCCGAGAAATCGCCCAAGCCCGTCCCTACACTGTCGGCCTCCACCGCCGGCCTGTTCCGCAGAATTTCCGTCTCGTCGAGATCGAGGATAAACTCGCCGCTCTCGCGCCGCTTCGTCTTCTCCTGCTCCACCTTGCGGTCGTTGCGCTTCTGACGGTTGAAGGAAAATTCCTCGTCGAGGGCGGCCTTGAACTCCCTGCGGTTTTCCTGCAAACGCTCCTTCGCCCCCTTCTTCGCCTCGCTCATCGCATACTTCACCTCCACATCGGGCAGTTTTCCCTTGATAGACAACGGCAGACGCACCCGCGACTTCTCGGTCACCACCACCCCGAACTCACTCTCCTCCTTCACCCGCTGCGCCCTGCGGCGGCTCAGGAAATCCGACAAATCTATATTGAGCAGATAGTTCACCTCGTTGTCGAAAGTATGCGTGCCCGAGAAAGTGAGATTGGCCGCATCGCTCACCACATCCATATGATGAATCTTGATGCAGGCGTTCTGAATTTCGAGCGTGGTACGCAGGTCGGCGAAGTGAATGTTCTGCAAATCGTTCTCGCCCGTAAACCGCGCTATCTTCTTCAATGTCTCCACATTCTGCAAGATACCGTTGCGCAGCACAAGCTCCGACCAAAACACCATACCTTCCCGCTTCCACGCCCCGTCCCTGTCACGGTTCATCCGCAGCCGCAAATCGGCCGAGAGCGTGCCTCCTAAATTCTTATAGGTAATCTGCGTCTGCCCGAAATTGTCGAAAGCCTTGAGGCAGGCCCCCACATCCATATCCTCCAACTTACCCGACACGCGCAATTCACTTTCCTCCCCTCCGTGCTGATAAAGCACCTCGCCGTCGAAAGCGCCTTGAAACGCCCCCACCGAAAGATTTTCCAGCGCGATGTCTTCGGGCGTATAGCGCAACAGACCCTTCAAGGGACTCACATCCAAGTTCTTCCATATCACCCTGTTCACATCCACGTCAAAATCGGCATATATATCGGTGAAGAGGTTTTTGGAGGATTTTTTCTTAGCCGCAGGCTGCGGGGACGCACCGCGCGAGCCTTTTTCGGTCACCGGCCGCAGCGCCCGCACGCTGTCGGGATTGCCCCACAGCAACAGCGTCTGCCACTGGTTCATGTCGATGCGCGAAGACGAAAGGGACGCATTCACATAGAGCTTCTGCATCGGCAGCAGAAAATACGGAAGTGCATTCTCTATAAATACTTTCAGACGGATTTCGTCTTTTCCGTAACGCATGGGGAAAGACGGGATACGGAATACTTCGGGCGTGAACGAAATGCGGATGCTGTCGATTTCCACCCTGTCCCAGTTGCGGTTGGTGAGCGCCACGGCTGCTTTGTCAACCTGCAGGAAACCTTTCAGTTTGGCCGAGCCGAAATCCAAGGCTTTCCAGCGGTCGGGCGAGAGCGAGGAGAAACGGTTGTGGAACTCCACCTCGGCGCGGGCCTGCCCCTCGTAGCGGAAATCGGGCGCGAAGCCGAAAAACCTCTGCAACTCGGCCATGTCGGCGCGCAACGTTCCCTTGAACGAAATTTCGGGCGTCTTGAAATTATTGAGCGAGAAAGCCCCGTCGATAGCTCCGCCGGGCAGTTCCATATAGATGCGGTCCAAATGCAGGCGCGCACTGTGCGCCTTATGCGCCTGACCGTTGGAGAAATCGCCTTGCAGCGCCACATTCTTGGCCGAGATACCCGATTTCCTGTGCAGGACCGTACCGTTCGAAAAGGAAAAACGGGTGTAGAGCCCCAGCGAACTCGTGGTGTAGTCGCCCTTGACTTCCAGTTTGAAAGCCGTGTTGCCCTTGAACGTATATTCCGCGAAACGCCCCTGCACCTCTTCGGGCAGAAGCGCCACCAACTGTTCTATTTTCAGGTTCTTGCCGTCGAAAAGGAAGTCGAGGAACGCATCGCGCTTGATATAGTGCACATACCCCTCCAGCCCGAAAGTCATGTTCTCGATAGAAACCTTGCCCTTGCGCACCTCGAAATTCTTTCCCGATGTGTTGTTGCTGAATTCCAAGTCAATCACCGCCTTATGGTCGGTCATGAACACAAAGTCCGAAGCTTTGAGCGAGTGAATCCGAATATCGCCGCTCATGGCGAAATCCTGTCCGTTCTCATACAGATCGCCCCGCGCCACAGCCTTGCGCGCCAACACTTGGTAATCGTGATGCCCCACGATGTCGCGGTAGCGTATCAGGGAGTTGTGAAGCAACACGCGGTTGAGATGAAAGTCGAGGGCGCCGGCGTGGTCGCTTTTCTTCCAGATCTCATAGTTGAAACGCCCCTTGCCATAGTGCTTGAGATTGAAGTCTCCGCCCCGCACCAGCAATTCCCGCACGATATATTTTCCTCGGATAATATCGTGAAGGTTAATGGTGAGCCGCAGACTCTCCACATAAAAAAGGTCTTCCTTGTCCTGTCCGGTTTCATCGAAAGGCGCCCCCTGCACCCCGTCGAACGTCACCGACACCATGGGAAAATCGCGCAGGAAACTTACCGAGATATTCTGCACGCTGATAGGTGCTTGCAGACTTTTGTTGATTTCACGAAAGAGAATTTGGGTGATTTCGTCCTTGTGGGTCTTTACGTAAACGGCTATGGACGAGATAGCCAGTATGAAGAAAACGCCGACAATTCCTATCACGAGAGAAACCGTCCGCAGGATTTTCCGCAGACGGCTTCTCTTTTTCTTCCTTTTCAAGGCACGTTTTTGCGCCACGGCATAGCTCGAGCAAGCTCGGCTCTGCTCGTTTGGCTGAATCAAAACGTTCGGTTTGCCGAAAACCGACTCCGTGATAGATATTTCGTCTTGTCTAGGCATTTTTCTTACGTCCGCGCTTGGGCTTTTCCTCTACAACGGCTTCTTCTTTTTTCTTGCGACCGCGTTTCGGCTTTTCCTCCACCTCCACGACGGCTTCTTCTTTCTTCTTGCGTCCGCGCTTCGGCTTCTCTTCCACCTCCTCTACAACTTCCTCTTTCTTCTTGCGACCGCGCGTAGGCTTGACAAGTTCCGCTTCGGCGCGTTCTATCGCCTCCGCTTCCGCAATCTGCTCCTCGGTAAAGGCCGGCGACTTGCGCCCTGCGGATTTCGCCGCCCGCGCGGGTTTCTCGGCCTCCGTACCCGTATTCATCTGCAAGAAGCTCACTTCCTTTTCGGTAAGGAAACGCCATTGACCGCGTTCCAGACCTTTCTTAGTGAGTTCGGCAAAAAGCACACGGTCCAGTTTCACCACCTCATAGCCGAAATGTTCGAAAATACGGCGCACGATGCGGTTCTTGCCCGAATGAATCACCACGCCCACTTCCGAACGGCTGCCCTCCTGCACGTAATCGATTTCGTCCACCTGCACGAGACCGTCTTCCAGATTCACGCCCGATGCGATGCTCTGCATATCGGATTTCGCAAGGGGATGATCCAAGGTAACTTGATAAATCTTGCGCGCACCGTGGGAAGGATGCGTCAGGCGCTTGGCCATTTCGCCGTCGTTCGTAAACAACAGCACGCCGGTGGTGTTGCGGTCCAGACGCCCCACGGGATAGATGCGTTCCTTGCAGGCACCGGCCAGCAACTCCATCACCGTCTTGCGGTCTTCGGGGTCGTCGGCGGTGGTGATATAGCCTTTGGGCTTGTTCATCAGCAGATAGACCTTCTTTTCGGCCTTCAGCGTCTGGTCGCCGAACTGCACTTTGTCGCCGGGACCCACCAAGGTGCCCAACACGGTGCAGATTTCGCCGTTCACCTTGATGACACCGTTGGCAATCATCTCGTCGGCCTCGCGGCGCGAGCATATCCCCGCGTTGGCGATATAGCGGTTCAGACGTACATAGCCTTCCTCTTTCTTGCGTGTATTCTGTTCGTGACGTTCGCTGTTGTAGTCAAGTTCGGCATTGCGCGCCGGCTTCTCGCGTCTGAAATCGCGGCTGTAGCCTCTTTCCCCGTCGCGCGAAAAGCGGTCACCGCCCCGTCCGAAACGGTTGTCGCGACGGTCGCCGAAACCTCTGCGGTCTCTGTCAAAACCACGGTCAAAGCCTCTGTCGTCCCGTCCGAAACGGTTTTCACGACGTTCCCCAAAGCCCCTTTCCCTGCGCTCGCCACGGTCAAAGCCTCTTCCTGCCTTATCGCCTTCCTCCCAATCTCCGTCTTCTATGAAAGGATGTGCAAACTTGCGGTCATTCCCGCGATTTCCACGACGGTCTTCGCGACGGTCGTCTCTACGATCATTCTTGTAAGCCATAATACTTTTTCGTTTCTAAATATGTTTCCGCGATTCCGCCACTAACTTTTCCACATCCTCACGGTATTGGGAATCAGCGTAAACGCGCATAAAAAGTTCATAATCATCCAACACTCTGCGATAACGCTCGGGCTGCATCGAAGCCACACTGTTCTTGGCATAGAGGTAGTGGCTGCGTATCATCAGATACATGGCCTCCGCGCGGTCGGGCGATTCGGGATAGTCTTTCAGGAAATTGCGGTAGCAGATGCCCGCCGCATTATACAGATTGCGACGGTAATACATCTTGGCGATATGAAACGCCTTGGTCGCCAGCTTCTGCCGCATCTCCGCAATCAAACGGGCCACTTCGTCGGCACGGCGGCTGTCCGGGTAGTAGTTGATGTATAGTTGCAACTGCTTGATAGCCTCCTGCGTGGCGGTCTGATCCAGACGATAGTCGGGCGACTCCAAGGTCTTGCAGTAGGCCGCCATATACGTGGCACGCTCCACATACTCCCCGTTGGGAAACTGCCGCGCCAACGCCCGGAAATAGTGGGAGGCCATATAGTAATCCTTGTCGTAGAAATAGGAATAGGCCAAGTTGTAGAGAAGCCCCTCCACGGCATCCTTGCCGCGGAAGAACGGCAATAACTCTTCAAAAAGATTGATGGATTTCTTGTAGTCCTGCTTGTCGTAGGCCCGCACCGCGAAGTCGTATTTCTGCTCCACCGTACCCTGCTTCAGCACCGTATTGTATTCCTTCTGATAGGCGCACCCGCACGTCAGACCCACCGTCCACGCCACAACCGACAAGGCCGCCCCCCGCCTCAAAAGCTTATGAAATCCCTTTTTCCCATTCATTCCGCGAAGATACTAAAT